>NZ_JBMPPJ010000009.1:0-243826 GCF_049339865.1 Undibacterium sp. TC9W
ACTGGAAAGACTACCGTTACAGCCATTCAGCCGCATCAACGAATTACTTCCTCATCACTGGCAACCAGCTCCATAATTTCCAGCATCACTAATGTGCTAGGTCAAGGTGTGACGGCCGGGCGCTTACAGTAGGTCTAAGGCTTCTTGACCGCTATTGGCCAATAGTATTTTATAAGGGTAGGGTCTGAACAAGCGACGTAGTGCAGAAAGAATATTTGGCTCATCATCGACAAAGAGAAGAACCGATGGTGCGTCAGAGCATATGCCATCGCTCATTGTATGCCTCCTTGCACTATGACTTTACTGTTGACATACCTGAAGAGGTGCGGGGTTCGGCCTAGTTGAAATGATCCAGTTTTGCGTTTGAAAATGAATTCCTCAGCCTGCTTTTGAAGTATCCCAGAGGAAAGTGAACGCCCCCCCCTGGCATCTCTATCTTTCGTTTTAAGAGCAGAAAACGGATAAAAAATGCAATTTTTATCTACTTTAGGAATCTCGACTTCATCAATTCTAATGTTTGACATGATGTGGTATTTTTCCTGAATAGTGTGAATCCGTAGACGCAACATCTCTCAAAAAGGAGAATTTTTTCTTCTATTGCAACAGCCTCTAACTCTGCCAATATGTTATATGTGCTTCAAAGTTACGTAACCGTCGTTGCCTATTCTCAATCGTTGGGGGCAGAGTCTTGGTAATTGATCTCTTCTTTTGGGAGTCAATGACATTTCCTGTCGTCAATTAACATGACGATCTTCCCACTTGGTTGACTTCTCCTCCCCATATTCTTCCATTGGGCCTTAAATGATTTTTGGTATACATAAACAGGGAACCACAAGCCTTCTGTGTGCTCCTTGATTCCGCTGTCCACTCCTGGAATCAGGTGTTCAATTTGGCAGCCTAATTCAATTTTTGATTCAGGGAGAACCTCTTCGGCAGTATTGTTGAGGAAGACCACCATATTTTCATCATCTACTGCAATAATTGGGAATGGCACATATTGCAACACCTCACGAACAATGCTTAAGCTCATTTCATTTATTGTGATCTGCCTTTGTTTTTGCCTGACAATCTCAGATAACCGACGATTGGCGGCAATCAGTTCCTGATTCTTTGTCTTTATTTGCAGATTAAGAGACTGATTTTCATCAGCCATTTCTTTGTACTGAAAAGCTTCTGCAATATGGGCGCGTATTAATTCGTCATCCCAAGGCTTCGTTAAAAATTTGTAGATGGCACCCTCATTAATGGCATCCGTGATGTATTGCAATTCGGTATACCCAGATAAAACCATGCGGATAGTATTGGGATAGAGTTCTTTCGCATTACGCAAAAACTCGACACCGGTCATCGAGGGCATGCGCTGATCAGAGATAATAACGTCGACAGCAATATTTTTCAGAATTTCTAGTCCTTCGCTTCCGCTTCCCGCCGTCAGTATTTGATATCCATCACGGCGTAAAAGTCGCTTCAACGAGCTCAGTATATTTGGCTCATCGTCGACAAGCAGTAAGGTGCGATCTGGCCTTGCAATGCGCAATAAATGTTTCTCCAGTGCGGGACAATTGTTCAGTAAGGCTGTCATCTGCGTAAAGGAGAGAGGTGGAGAAAAAAAGTAGCCTTGTATCTGGTCGCACATATTTTCACTCAGAAACTTACATTGGGCCTCGGTCTCAACGCCTTCCGCTATTACTTTTAATCCCATACTATGCGCCATTGCGATGATGGCTTTGGAAATTGAAATGTCGTCAGAGTTATCTGGCAAATCGCGAACGAAGGATTGATCTATCTTTACAAAGTCAAATGGAAAATGTTTCAGATAGCTGAGTGCCGAATATCCTGTGCCAAAGTCATCGAGTGAAAGTCTATAGCCTTGCAGTTTAAAATTATCTAGTAGCTGTTTCATGCCAGAGTCGTGATCAATCAGTATTCCTTCTGTAATCTCGATCGAAATTTGTTCAGGTCTTACCTGCATGGTTTGCAAAATAGAGGACATTCGACCAATAAAGTCAGGGTCCTGCAACTGTATAGGGGAGATATTGATTGCTACGCATGGTGAAACGAGATTGGCTTTGGACCAGCTAATAATGTCCAGACATGCTTGTCTAATTACCCAGTCACCCAGTTGAATGATAAGTTCATTCTTTTCCGCCACAGGGATGAATAAGGAAGGAGAAACTGCACCCCATTTGGCATGATTCCAGCGAAGTAACGCTTCCATTCCTACAAGTAAGCCGGTTTGCAAATCAGCCTTTGGCTGATAGTGCAGTTGTAATTGATTCGTGTTGATAGCTAATTGCAGTTCGTTCGCGATATCAATCTGGGTGACTGTTGCCGTATCCATTTGATTTGATCTCACTCTGTGCTTACGCTGCCTTATAGCACTGCGTCAGGCATTGAAGCGGTTAATGCGTCATATTATTTTCCTGACGCAAAGGGAGCCACACCGTGAAGCATGTGCCTTTTCCGGGAACACTATTGACATCAATCTTACCCCCATGTTTTTTTATGATTCCGTATGAGAGTGAAAGGCCCAAGCCAGTACCACTTCCTATTGGCTTGGTAGTAAAAAATGGTTCAAATATGCGATTAAGATTTTCGGGTGATATACCGCTTCCAGTATCGAGTACTTTTATCCATATCAGGTCTTTTTCGCAACCTGTACTGACCTTGATAATCCCTTTCTCTTTAATCGCATGAGAGGCGTTAACCAGTAAATTCATAATGACCTGATTGACCTGTGAAATGATGCACTTTACAGGTGGTAATTGTCCGTACTCTTTGACGACATTCGCTTTATATTTGATTTCGTTCTTGACTATATTCAAGGTACTGTCTATGCCATGATGAATGTCTGCCTCCTGCCAATCTGTTTCGCCAACGTGGGAGAAATCTTTTAATGACTGAACAATATCCTTGACACGCTTGAGTCCATCCATCGATTCTTGTACAAGATCTTGTATATCGTCTTTTAAAAAATCAAGATCAGCTCTTTCTCTGATTTCGTTCATCTTGCTGTGGGCCTGGCTCTCGCTTAAAGATTGGGGGATTAAGTCTTCATACCCACCAATAACTTCAAGCAATTTCTCTACGTAGTTATGCAGGCTCCCAATATTCGAATTGATAAATCCTATTGGGTTATTGATCTCGTGTGCTATTCCGGCCGCGAGCTGGCCAACGGAGGCCATTTTTTCTGATTGCAACAATTGCTCGTGCGCTTCTTGCAATTTTTTGATGAGCAATTGTTGCTCTTGCCCTTTTTTGAACAAGGTTTCTTCCATCTCTTTGCGTTTTGTGATGTCGGTTAAAGATCCGATTACTTCCACCGGATTGCCATCCTCATCGCGAATTAACCTGAGCATGTCATGCATCCAAACATATTGTCCAGCACGACTCATGAAACGGTATTCGTAAACGCGCTCACCTTCAGTAAATAGTTTTGCAATACTTGAGAAGATTTGGGGTACATCTGCTGGATGAATGTGATTGAACCAGAAATTTGGATCGGCTAGCATTTCTTCAGGGTGATAGCCGAGAACATTGAGTGCGTTGTTACTGACGAAAGTCATTTTAAAATCTCCAGTAGGAACACTACTGTAGATAATGGCAGGCGTGTTATCGATCAAATATTGCAATCTGGCAACATCAGAAACACCTTTGACTGTCTCGGGAACCTTGTCGCTCGCCTCGGCCGACGGCGAAGCGCTGAATTCATCAAATTGATTGATCATGATTACCACACCTGAAGAATGTTAATGGAATCAATTTCTATTTCCCTGCGTCTAAATAGTAGAACAATCGTTTGATAAATGCGAAGTTTGGAGTTGCGTATGTTGCACTGAAAAAAGTAATTGTGCGTTCTAAAAAACAATGTTTATCAGAGTGGTATAAAACGCCATAATGGCGATAAGTCCTAGCGATCAAGAAAATATTCAATAAAATCAAACGCTTATAAGTTTATTTTTTCTTCTCGAATCCCAGGTTCCAGATTTGTAGAAGTCTGTGTCGAATTTTCCGTGCGGAAATAAATTTTGTTAACAATCATTAAGGCTACACAAAAATGCAGAAAAGTTATGCTTTTGCACGGTTTGGGTGCGTTTGTGCACTTAAAAATGAAGTTTGCCGCGCATTTCTAATGAGCGGAAATAGTTTGCGCACTTAAATATTGTGATCGATCAACATATGCGCCCATTGAAAATGTCGAATCAAGAATGAAGCACTGCTATTTCCAATGAATGAGTGAGTTGCTTATGCTTCGGCGCGAATATCAGTTGACATCTAACGTCGTGGCTAAAATGCAATCTTGCTTGCATAGTTTTAGTTGTCGATACTAGGTATTTGGGTGAGGGATAGTCCCAATTTTGCTTTTCCTACATTGCGTGTGAGTATTGCATTTATGTCTTTTCTGGACGGAATTCTGAATGAAATTTTTCAAATGTTTTTGAGCTAAATTTACTAAATATCTTTGAACAACTCAATGGCCTATCAGCCAATAACTAGTGTAATTCGGTGGTTGGCACGTTATCTGCTAACAGTGGTGAGAAACTTGCTTTATTTGTTCCATGACCTCACCACTATCAGGAGAAAACATGTCACGTCGTACTGTTTTGAAAGCAACTGCTGTCGCCGCAATGACCCTGGCCGCTTCTGGCTGGCTTACACAGGCGCAAGCCGCCGATACTATCAAGGTCGGCATTCTGCATTCCCTGTCTGGCACTATGGCAATCTCGGAGACATCTCTCAAAGATGTGGCCCTGATGACGATAGATGAAATCAATGCCAAGGGCGGTGTCATGGGTAAAAAGCTGGAAGCGGTGATCGTTGATCCAGCCTCCAACTGGCCGCTGTTTGCTGAGAAGGCCCGCCAACTGGTATCGCAAGACAAAGTATCCGTCGTGTTTGGTTGCTGGACTTCGGTATCACGTAAATCCGTCCTGCCCGTTTTCAAGGAACTCAATAGCCTACTGTTTTACCCGGTGCAGTATGAAGGTGAAGAGCTTGAGAAAAACGTTTTCTACACAGGTGCCGCACCTAACCAGCAAGCCATTCCTGCGACTGAATACCTGATGTCGAAAGAGGGAGGTGGTGCCAAGCGTTTTGTCTTGCTGGGTACTGACTATGTGTATCCACGCACCACCAACAAAATCCTGCGCGCCTTCTTGCATAGTAAGGGAGTCAAGGATACTGACATCGATGAAGTGTATACCCCATTCGGCCACTCTGATTATCAGACCATCGTTGCCAATATCAAGAAATTTGCTGCGGGTGGTAAGACAGCAGTTATCTCCACCATCAATGGTGACTCCAATGTCCCATTCTATAAAGAACTCGGTAACGCTGGCTTGAAGGCTACGGATGTACCTGTCGTCGCATTCTCAGTCGGTGAAGAAGAATTGCGCGGTGTAGATACCAAGCCATTGGTGGGTCATCTGGCCGCCTGGAATTACTTCCAGTCTGTAAAAAACCCGGTGAATACCGAATTCATCAAAAAATGGAAAGACTATGCGGCCGCCAAAAAACTGCCTAATGCCGCGACAGTTGTCACTAATGACCCTATGGAAGCGACTTATGTAGGCATGTATATGTGGAAACAGGCAGTTGAAAAAGCTAAGTCCACGGATACCGATAAAGTCATTGCTGCCATGGGCGGACAGACTTTTAAAGCACCATCCGGTTTTGAATTGACGATGGATAAAACCAATCATCACCTGCACAAGCCAGTCATGATAGGCGAGATCAAGGCGGATGGTCAGTTCAGCGTTGTCTACAAAACCAAAACACCTATCCGTGCGCAACCATGGAGCCCTTATATCCCAGGCAATGAAGGCAAGCAGAAACTGTAATTCAAGGAGTGATATTTAGAAACCTGTTTACGATCTGTAGCGAGCGTCAGCGGGGTGAAGAGCAGCGCAAAAAGCGGAATGTACTCTGGTACATGAGCATTTTGAGCAGCACATGAGCCCCGATCACGCTCGCGCAGTAAGATCGTAAGCAGGTTTTAAGGAGTGATGCAGGCACTCAGGACTTCACATATCGATGGCCCTGGGTGCTGTTACGGATTTTCCATCCCTGACCTGGTTGCCTATGATATTTCGTAAAATCTGCGCGAGCATAGTCTTGTTCGTGTTTAGTCTGACAGCGCATGCGGCTATCGATGGCAAGCTCTTGCAGGCGCTGGCAGGTGATGATCCTGATGTGCGTATTACTGCTGTCAATTCCATCGCAGCCATGGGTAATGAAGAGGCTGTGGAAGTATTGACTGCGCTCAAAAATGAGCAATTGTTTGCCAGGGGCGTTGCTGTCTACCTGGTCGATGGTGAACAGGCAAAAGACCTTAGCACAGGGAAAATGCAAAAGCTGCCGGATGATGCAGAGGCAATCACCATCAATAACCGCCTGCGTGCTGCGCTGGATAGCGCACTGTCAGGCTTGAAATTATTTTCACCGGACAAAAATACCCGCCTTGTCGCTGCAACTGCGCTGGAAAAAGAAGCAACGCCAGAGCAATTGCCCATACTGAACAAAGCCTATCTGAAAGAAAACGATAGCGAAATCAAATCCCGTCTGCAAATGCTGATTGCCACCGCCAATTTGCAGGCCAGTGACCCAGTAGTGCGTAAGGCTGCCATCAAGGCTTTGCTGGATAGTCCCAACCCCAATTTAAAACCTGTGCTGCAAAAGATGCTGACACAAAATCCCGATGGTAGTTACAACGAAGCCGACGCCAGCATACGGGCAGAAGCCGCCAATACCTTGAATGCTATCGATGGACGCCTGGCACGCATGGAATTTGTTGGCAATCTGTTTTATGGCGTCTCGCTGGGTAGCGTGCTGTTGCTGGCTGCCCTGGGCCTGGCAATCACCTTTGGCTTGATGGGCATCATCAATATGGCACATGGTGAATTGCTGATGATAGGTGCTTACACTACCTATGTTTGCCAGATGCTGTTCCGCAAATTCATGCCCGGTGCTGTCGATGCTTATTTGTTGCTGGCTCTGCCTGCAGCTTTCCTGGTTTCTGCCGCCGTTGGTATTTTGCTGGAAAGAACGGTCATACGCTGGTTATATGGCCGCCCGCTGGAAACCTTGTTATGCACCTGGGGTATCAGCCTGATACTGATGCAGGCGGTGCGTTCGATTTTTGGTGCGCAAAATGTCGAAGTTGCCAATCCTTCGTGGATGTCGGGCGGTATCACGGTGCTGGGTTCATTGGTGCTGTCTTATAACCGCATCATCATTATTTTCTTTGCGCTGTTTGTCGTGCTGGCAGTCTGGCTGATCCTGAACAAGACACGCCTGGGTCTGTTCGTGCGTGCCGTGACACAGAATCGCCGCATGGCTGATTGCGTAGGTGTCGCAACCGGCAAGATAGACATGCTGACTTTTGGTCTTGGTTCGGGCATTGCAGGTCTGGGTGGCGTGGCCTTGTCGCAGTTAGGTAATGTTGGCCCTGACCTGGGGCAAAACTATATCGTCGATTCCTTCATGGTCGTGGTGTTGGGCGGGGTAGGGCAGTTGGCTGGCACTGTGATTGCGGCTTTTGGCCTGGGCGAAGTGAATAAATTCCTGGAGCCGGTGGCTGGTGCTGTCATGGCCAAGATCGTCATCCTGGTATTTATCATCATTTTCATACAACGCAGACCGCAAGGCTTGTTTGCGCTCAAAGGCAGGAGTGTGGAATGAGTGCGACTATGACTACAACTACAGCGTTTCCAACAGCAAAGGGGCTGTTTTCCAAACCGGCATGGACAGGCATACTGGTGTGCGCAGTGATTGCCGTGCTGCTACCTATCCTCAATCTGAGTTTTCCAACTGGCCACGTATTGCATATTTCCAGCTATACGATAGCCCTGGTTGGCAAGTTCATGTGCTATGCCCTGGCTGCGCTGGCACTTGATCTGGTATGGGGTTATACCGGGATTTTGTCTCTGGGGCATGGCGTATTTTTTGCGCTGGGCGCCTATGCACATGGCATGTATCTGATGCGTGCGATTGGCCGTGACGGTGTCTATCAAAGTAATCTGCCAGACTTCATGGTTTTCCTGGACTGGAAAACCTATCCCTGGTATTGGTCCATGACAGATAGCTTCTGGTATTGCATGGCGCTGGTGATACTGGTGCCTGGTGTGCTGGCCTTTATCTTTGGTTTCTTTGCCTTTCGCTCACGGATCAAAGGTGTGTATTTCTCCATCATCACCCAGGCCATGACATTTGCCTTCATGTTGCTGTTCTTTCGTAATAACACGGGTTTTGGCGGTAATAATGGCTTTACTGACTTCAAGCGCATTCTGGGTTTTACCATCACCGCACCTGGCACCAAGGCTGCGCTGTACCTGATTACCTTGCTGATTTTGTTGTCGGCTTTGTTCCTGTGCCGCTGGATAGTCACTTCCAAGTTGGGGCGCGTACTACAGGCCGTGCGGGATTCTGAATCGCGGCTGATGTTCATCGGCTACAACCCCTTGTGGTTCAAGCTGTTTGTCTGGACCTTGTCCGCCATAATTTGCGGTATTGCCGGTGCCCTGTATGTGCCACAGGTGGGCATCATCAACCCCTCTGAAATGTCGCCAGCCAATTCCATAGAAATGGTGATCTGGGCCGCAGTAGGCGGGCGCGGTACTTTGCTCGGGCCTATTATTGGTGCCTTTACCGTGAATGGGCTGAAGAGCTGGTTTACCGCTGCTTTCCCGGATTTGTGGCTGTATGCCCTGGGTTTGCTGTTCATCCTCGTTACTTTGTTCATGCAACAGGGTGTCCTGGGTCTGGTGAGTAAATTCAAAAAACAGCGGGAGCCAGCATGACCTCTTATATGATGAGTGGCGTCTTAAGGCCAGGTCAACAGTACGAGGGTGCTACCGGTGACCAGGGTGTGTCTTATGGCCGTATCAAACAGGAAGGAGTGGATACCACCCACGGCGCTATCCTTTACCTGGAAGACATCGTCGTTTCTTTTGACGGTTTCAAGGCCATTAATAATCTGAACCTGGATATATCGGTGGGGGAACTGCGTTGCATTATCGGCCCCAATGGCGCGGGTAAAACTACCATGATGGATGTGATCACCGGTAAAACACGGCCCACATCCGGCACCGCATTCTTCGGGCAGACCATGGACCTGACGCGCATGAGCGAAGTCGAAATCGCCCATGCCGGCATAGGCCGCAAGTTCCAACGACCGACCGTCTTTGAGCAGCACAGCGTTTTTGAAAATCTTGAGCTGGCCATGAAAATGGACAAGCGCGTCAAGACTACCCTGTTTGCCCGCCTGAATAGCGAACAAAAAGACAAGATAGCCGCCATCTTGCAATTGATACGCCTGGAGGGGCAAGAGCAAAGGCAGGCTGGCTTGTTATCGCATGGCCAAAAACAGTGGCTGGAGATAGGCATGCTGCTGATACAGGAACCACAACTGATCTTGCTTGATGAACCAGTGGCTGGCATGTCGGATGCCGAGACTGCACGCACTGCTGAATTGCTCAATGAATTACGCGGCAAGCATTCCCTCATGGTGGTCGAGCATGACATGGGTTTTGTCACCGAAATTGCGCAACAGGGCAAAGTCACGGTATTGCATGAGGGATCTGTACTTGCCGAGGGTACAATGGCGCAGGTACAGGCAGATGAACGCGTGATTGAAGTCTATCTGGGACGCTAAAGGACGCTAATGAAAGCCAAGCATGCTTGAAGTCAAACAACTACATCAGCATTATGGATCCAGCCACACCTTGCGTGGTATTTCACTGTCACTCAAAAAAGGTGAGTGCATGGCTTTGCTGGGCCGTAATGGCGTCGGCAAGACCAGCTTGCTGAAATGCCTGATGGGTGTTTTGCCAGTTACCGAAGGTACGGTCAGCTTTGAGGGCCGCGACATCAACAAACTTTCGCCACATGACAGAGCCAGGGCAGGGATAGCTTATGTGCCACAAGGGCGTGAGATTTTTGCCCGTCTTACCGTAGAAGAAAACCTGCTCATGGGCATGGCCAGCCTGCCTGCACGCAAGGCTGGCAAAATCAAGGATGAGGTATATCAGCTTTTCCCGGTATTGAAAGAAATGCTGCACAGGCGTGGCGGTGATTTATCTGGCGGCCAGCAGCAACAACTCGCCATTGCCCGTGCCTTGCTGGCAGAACCCAAGCTCATCATCCTGGATGAACCTACTGAAGGCATCCAGCCTTCCATCATCAAGGATATAGGTCGTGTCATTCGTTTACTGCGTGAACGTGGCGACATAGGTATCTTGCTGTGCGAACAGTATTTCGATTTTGCCCGCGAACTGGCAGATCATTTTGTCGTGCTGTCGCGTGGTGAGGTGGTGGCCTATGGCGGCCAGGAATTGATGGATGGGGATGACGTCAAGCGGCATCTGGCGGTATAGTGCAGTCTTTACCTATCGCTAGCTGAATATGGATGTCTGCAGTCCGGCATTACCCCCAATCGCTACAAAATCACACTGGCAAGCCAGCCTGCAACTGGGCTTTAGCAAGGATGGCGATGTCACGCGCCTGACGGAACGCAAACACAATGGCCCCCTTCGTGTACAAAAGCCTTTGTATCCTGAAGGGGATGATGTTTGCCATGCCATCATCATTCATCCCCCAGGTGGAGTAGTCGGTGGCGACCAGTTAAATGTAGATGTGAAGCTGGCGGCTGACACGCATGCACTGGTGACGACACCAGGTGCGGCGAAATGGTATCGCAGTAATGGATATGTATCAGCACAACATATCAATCTCAAACTCGATGCAGGTGCCAGGCTTGAATGGCTGCCGCAAGAAACCATTTTTTTTGACGATGCCTGTGTCGATTTGCACCAGACCATACACCTTGACGCAGATGCTAGATTGATTGCGGCTGATATTTTTTGCTTTGGCCGCACTGCCTCTGGCGAAACCTATAACAGTGGCCGGATCAAACAGCATTGCAGCATCTATCGTGAAGAGAAAATGATCTGGTATGAACAGGGCAGTTTGCAAGGTGGCAGCCCTGTCATGCAAAGTCACCTGGGTTTGAATGGTAAATCAGTGTCGGCGATGGTGCTGGCTTCTGGTGCCTTGCTGTCCGGTGAACAATTGCATGCTTTGCGCGAACAAACATCGGCCTTTTTGTCTGAGCGTGAAGCGGACGCCTTGTGTGGCGTCACGCAAATGAAGTCTGTCATTGTCGCGCGCTACCTGGGCAACTCCAGTGAAGTTGCCCGGTTTTGGATGCAGCTGGTGTGGCAGCATTTACGCCCTGTCGTGATTGGGCGTGATGCCAAAATTCCGCGCATCTGGAACACCTGATTCGTAACCTGCGTTACGTTTGATGCAGCCCAGGCCTGCCAGGCTGGAACGAACAGCTACATCCAGAGGTGTACGTGGTTCTTCACCCAAAAAGTCTACCAAAGCCTGGTTCGACATTTTGACTTCAGTGCGCCACAGGTAACGCATTTCCAGCATTTCCTTCAAAGTTTGCTTAAAAGGTGACAGCAGAGTGAACACAGGCCATGGGAACCAGCTAGCCTTCAATGCAGGCTGTGCAGTCACGCGACCAATTGCGGCAACCATTTGCTTACCATCATGATCCCAATGGCCTTCCATATGGAAGCGGGCAAAATTACCCAGTTCATTTTCACGTTCCAGCAGACGCACCATGGTTTCTGCTACATCCGGTAAGTAAGCCCATTGATGGCCAACGCCAGCACTGCCAGGGTAGCGCACTACGCTCACTGGCTGGCCTGGCGTTACCAGCCCTTGTGAAAACCAGTTGTTGGCTGCCTTGGGACCAAAGAAATCACCAGCCCTGACGATGAGAGATTTGACGCCTTTGCTGGCAGCCAGACGCAGACGGTGTTCCATCTCTACCCGGATTTTGCCTTTCTTGGTGATAGGGAACTGTGACGCATTTTCTGCAATCAGCGGGAAGGCATCCGGACCAAAATTATATACAGTACCTGGCAGCAGGATGCGTGCGCCACTGGCCTGGGCTGCTGCGATCGTGTTGTCTATCATGGGCAGCACGAGTTTTTCCCAGTCGCGGTAACCAGGTGGGTTGACTGCGTGGACGATGACAGATTTTCCGGCAGCAGCTTGCACCACATCGTCTTGCACCATGACATCACCTTTCATCCAGATATGGGCTGCTGTTTTATCTTTCACCTGATCAGGATTGCGATGCATGGTAGTGACCTGCCAGCCGCGTTGCATCAGCAAGCGTGCCACTTCACCACCTACGCCGCCAGTTGCGCCCAATACCAGGGCTTGCTTATGGATTTGTGCATTTACTTTATTGCTGAATGTTTGCTGATTCATTTTGTTGCTCCTTAATGTTTGGTTGATGTAGCCATTGTGTATCTTTGCCAGGCTATATACAATTCTCTAAAACTGCATAGGTGATATACATTTCTGTATGGATGACAAAAATATTCACTGGGACTACTACCGCACTGCGCTGGCAGTGCTGGAAGAAGGTTCGTTATCAGGCGCTGCCCGTGCGCTGGGTTTGACGCAGCCTACAGTAGGGCGGCATATCGAGGCACTGGAACAGGCCTTGGGTACGAGTTTGTTTGTGCGCAATCAGTCGGGCCTGTCACCCACAATTGCTGCGTTGGCAATGAAACCTTATGCAGAAAGCTTGCGGGCGACCGAAAGCGCCTTGCTGCGCAGCGTGTCGGCAGAAGCGAATGAGGTAAGAGGTACCGTACGTGTTACTGCATCAGAAGTCATGGGAGTAGAGATATTGCCGGGCATGCTGGCAGGTTTACGGCAAGACTATCCAGATTTGAGTATAGAACTACAGATATCCAACCATACCCAGGATTTGCTTAAACGCGATGCGGACATTGCCATTCGCATGACTGAGCCTTTGCAAGATGCATTAATCGCGCGCCGCACGGGCAATGTAACGCTGGGATTCTTCGCCCATGTCGATTATCTGTCACGCCACGGCGTACCATCCGACATGTCGGCGTTGAAACAGCATAGCGTGATCGGTTTTGACCGCGAATTTCCCTATATCCGTGCTCTGCAAAAACGTTACCCGCAGTTGCAAGGTGCTGACTTTGCCTTACGTGCAGATAGTGATCTGGTGCAGTTTGCTGCCATACGTAAAGGCTATGGAATAGGAATTTGTCAGGTCGGGCTCGCTCAGCAGCATTCCTATCTGCAGCGTGTATTGGCTGATGAACTCCAAATCGATTTGCCTGTCTGGGTAGTCATGCATGAAGATTTGCGGTCCAGCCAGCGATACCGGACTACCTTTGATCATCTGGTTAAAGAACTACAAGCCTTGCTACAACAGGTGTGAAGTGCTCAAGTTTTGATCAACAAGTGTGGGTGTACGGTGGATAATTCCTGCCAAGCATCAAAACCGCCCGCAAAAGGCCGGACATCTTTAAACCCCAATTGCCTGAGGGTGTGAGCGGCATGCACGGCACCTGCATCGCCAGGGCAGGCGCATATCGTGATGATCATTTCATGCTGCGGCCAATGTTGGGCCGCATTGCCAACTTGCTTCACCTCGCTGACCATGGCATGGGGTATGGTACCTGTTTCTGCAATCAGTGCCGGGCTGCGCAAGTCGATAATATGGGGCAGGACGCTGGTCCTCAGTGTGTCTGACATCTCAGTTGCACTGAAATGGGGAATGGACGCGAGCTTTTCAAAGCGTTTCTTTTGCCAGAATTTCCAGGCCAGCCAGCTCAATACCAGGGCAACGAAAATAACAGCAATACGTATGCCCTGCGCTGACAAAAATACCAGGCCTGCTTCAATTTGCGCCTGCAAGGCAAAGCCCGCCAACAGGGCCAGTCCCGCCCATAAAGCTGCACCTGCGGCAGAAGCCAGCATGAATGATGTTCGCGGCATACCCAAAGCACCAGCTACCGGCGGTGCCACGGTAGAAAAGCCAGGGATGAATTTGCCCACCACCAGCGACCACACCCCCCAGCGATGAAAGCGTGCTTCCGTCTGGTTTACGCAAGACCCGGGGTTGATCGACATCTTGCATAAAAACTTCAGTACGCTATAGCCAAACTTCTTGCCTGCCTGGTACCAGATCAGGTCTGCAATCAGCGAAGCACCTACCGCTGCCATCAACAAAACCAGCAATTGCCCGGACTGTGTGGCCTGGCTGGCATTGAACATCATGGTCGGCACTGCTGGCACAGGCAAGCCCAGTTGCTGCAGCAAGACGTTGACAAACACCATCAAACTATCGTTTTGACGAAAAAAATCTGCCAGCCAGCCTTGTTGCATATGCAATTCCGTTAGTAATCATGAGTAATCATGCAGTGAACAGGCATGGAACGGCAAAAGTAAAATCCGTCTATGTTTATGCCCGATTGAACCCCTATTGTAGGGCATTGCAGTGCTTTGCATATCATGCGTGTGATGCCTGTTGCAAACTGAGCAGTTACTTTCCAACTGTAGTCCAGATTTTCAGATCAGGCGGCCAGCCCATGCGCTGACGATACTGCCCTTGCAAGTAATTCAGCATATCTGGCAGGATCGACATTGGAGCCACAAACGATCACAGCTACCCGTTTGCCAGCAAGTCTTTGGCGCAAGGGGCCAAACAAGCCTGCCGTGGCAACCGCTGCAGCAGGTTCGGCCACGAGCTTGACATCATGATATAAATCCGACATCGCAGTACAGATTTCATCATCACTGACCCTGACCACCTCATCCACAAAACGCTGACATACCCTGAAACTGTAATCCATCGCGTAGGGCGCGCACAGGCTGTCGGCTATGCTATCGACCTCCTTTAACTTCTCTGGCTGACCAGACTGGAAGCTGCGGTACATGGCATCTGCGCCATAAGGCTCAACGCCATACACGGCACAATGTGGTGCCAGTTGTTTGACGGCAGAAGCAATGCCGCCACACAGACCACCACCACCGATAGGCACGATCACTGCATCCAGTTGCACCACTTGCTGCATCAACTCCAAACCTACGGTTGCTGTACCTAGAGCGGTCAATGGGCCGTCATAAGGATGGATCATGCTGCGCTGTTCTTCTTCAACGATGCGCTTCCCCAGTGCGAATGCCTTATGCATGTCTGCTTCCAGTATCACTTCCGCGCCATCCTGTCGGCAGGCCTTGATGCGTGTAGGGCTGGCATGACGTGGCAACACCACTTTGCAAGACACGCCCGCCAGCTTGGCTGCATAGGCAACCGCCATCGCATGATTGCCTGCGCTGACGGCGACCACGCCACGTTGTCGGGCCGCTTCATCAAGCGCAGAAATACAATTCAAGGCACCACGCAATTTGAAGGTGCCGGTTTTTTGGAACAACTCCAGCTTCAGCCAGATTTCAGTATCAGGCTCCAGCTTATCCAGGGCAGACCCGGTTTGCCAGTGCCAGACTGGAGTATGCAAAACCTGTTGCGATAATTTGGCCGCAGTCTTGCGGATATCTGCCAGAGAAGGATAGGGGAAACCTGCACTCAATAAGGTGGATAGCAAAGATGAAGGGGCGTGCGAAGGCCTGTCTGTAGCGACATGAGACATATAAACTCCAGGATAAGAATCAGCAGAAAAAATCAGAGAGGGCGCGAGCGTGACTATGCCCGATCCATCAGAACAGGATGAGCTGAAGGGCCGCCAGGCACCGGCATATGCCGTAGCTTAACGACCCCGGATAATTCGAATAATGGAAATGTCGCAGATGGAGGGGGCAGACAACGCAAGCGTGCAAACGACAACAGATGCGGCATCAATGGCGCATGAGTTCGTGTTCAGCAGAGGACGGGTAATTGCTTGCATGGGAAAACTGTAACCGATCTTGCTGGGGATGGCAAGAGGGTATTTTTACAAATGCATCCTGCGAAGATTTGCAAGAAGACGATTCATAGAGACTCCCAATTTAAAATTTCATCATCAGCGTCAGTTCTGATAACTGAGTTCATGGCCTTGGCGACGAAAATGATTTTAATGCGAATTTCATTCAATGGATCTTCGAAACTTTCTTGATACTTTGTACGTAACTTTCCCCTATTGTGTCGAAAAAAAGGAAGCCATCTGTCCTTGACCAGAATTTCAACTTCTCCACCGCCAGCAAAAACATTTACTTTTGATGCGTCTACTGGATTGACTGCGATGTGCGCCTCAGTTCGGAATCTAAGGTCTGCTTGTGTTGCAACGAACTGCAACCATTCTTCGATGGAGATCGGTGCTGTCAATCTGCCACGTCTTTCGATAATTAACTCTATTCCCATATTTTTTCTGTATGTTGATTTTATTTGCCATAAGCAAATGTGATTTGACGATGCCAAGATATAACTACGGTCATCGTCAGATCACATGGAAAACCAATTATTCAATTCAAGGTTTCTTTTCCTCACGCCTCTCAACGACGATTTTTGGTGCCGCAGGTATTTCTTTCACAGTATAACCCTCGGGTACCGCAAATAATGTTGCCGCAGGTTCTGAGCGTTTCAGATTATTGAGCCGGTAACTCCATTCGCCTGTACGTGGGTCTGTCTGCTTAGCATAGACGGTCATTTGCAGCTCCGGTGCATACCAGCTTTCTGAGCTTACGGTAATTGGGTTCTTGTTGCCGATCTCACCTGCCGGGATTTGATAGGACCGCATTTTGCCATCTGCCTTCACACCGTCAATCTCGCGGCTGCCCAGGTCTTTGGTATTGCCTTTTGATGTCCAGCGATTATCCACGAAGGCGGTGGACATAGGCCCCAGGGACATGAGACTGGTGAAGTTGCCTGATGTAGTACTCAGGCTGGTATGCAGGGCTGGCATGTCGCTGGCGTTGCCTGCACGGATGACTCTGACCTGGACTTCTTCGCGCACGTCTTTACCACCTTCTGCTTGATCGCCACTGGTTTTGCGTTCTATTCTTTTGACGATGACTTCGTCGCCGTTACGTGTGGTCTCGACGCTGACGGTCTTGCCTTCCTGTTTCAGCTTCTCCAGTTTCTCTTTGGCTGCATCGACTTTTTCTCTGGCGCTGGCCATTTTTTCATCCAGGTCTTTGCCCATATACATTTTGGTCGCAGTCTTTTTTTCCGGCATGAGGATGTAGCGGACATTCTCAACTGGGTCAACGATGACGATGTGCTGGGCATTACCCTTGCTGTCGCGCATTTCCTGACGAGTGCGGCCCGCAGCATCTCTGTAGTTCAAGCTGCTGGTTTTGTTGCTGATCTGGTTGCCATCGGCCAGGGTCTGGGTTTTCTCTGTGATGATTTCTGCGCTGTAAGGCGCATTTTTAATTGGCCGGATACTATGCATGCCTTGCATGCTGACAAATGCCTGGCTCATGGCGTCTGATACGATTTTGTTGATATTTTTTGAGTCGGGTATATCTGCCAGTGCCAGCATAGGTGGCATAGGTGGCATAGGCGGCATGGGCGGCAGCGGTGGTACTGCAGGCACTTGTATGATTTCCACGTGGCGACGCAAAGGTTTTTCTTCGCCAAGGTTTGCAGTGTCAATGTCGGTATTGGCATGTGCCATTGCCCAGGCAGAGCTTAACAATATGAAGAGTGGCAGTTTGGTTTTCATGATGCGTCCTTTTCTCGGAGTTATTTTTTGATGTTTTTTCTTGCTTACTTCAGTAGCCGCATGGCCAATGGTTCGCCATCGGCAGCGACCAGAATTTGCGCCTGTACCAGGTCACCGGCTATTTCTGGTGAGACTTGCACGCCCAGGCTGCTGAGCCAGGCAGCTGGGACTTCTGCTTCCAGCATGCTGGGTGTTTCATTATTCAGGCGCTCCAGCGGTACCAAGGCAACAAAGGGGGGCAATTCTGTCCCCGCCATTGCCACGCTGTCAGGCGTCAATGAATGCTGAGATGCCGGAAAAATGACCGTCATCATGAGCAGGCCAAGGCTGCCACACAAAGTCAGCAAACCTGCCAGCCACGGGCGCAAGCGTCTGCTGCGTGCCTTTTTTTTATCTTTGGCCTGTTGCTTGGCGAAAGCTTGTAATAAAGTCTGCTCAATCGCCGTTGGCGTATTCAGCCCCTGCAAATCTTTGTGCAAAAGGCTGAACTGCTGGTCCAGCACGGCATTTGCATTGCTGGCATCCTGTGGGGTATTCATAAGGTCTTTCATCTTTGTGTTCCGGTATTTGCCATTGCGTCGGGTCGCCAGCCCAGCCTTTCGCTGTATTGCAATATCGCGGCCCGCGCCCTTGACAGGCGTGAACGCACTGTCCCTATGTCTATATCGCAAATCACGGCTATCTCTGCGTATGATAGTTCCTGCAATTCATACAAAATAATCACGTCACGATAATGAGGGCGCAATACCGCGACTGCCTGCCGTACATGTTCAGTCATTTGCTGATGGAAGATGACATCCGCCAGTTCTGTCGTTTCACTTATCAAGACTTCTTCTCCATCTTCTTCGCTATAACCTGGTAATGGCTGGTGGCGGCGTTCTGTTTTGTCCTGTTTCAGCAATAAATTCCTTGCTACGCCAAACAGAAAATTCTGCAAACTGCCCAGGCCTGCGTCATAACGGTAAGACTTGCTCAGCAAACTCATGAAAACATCCTGCACCACGTCCGCTGCCAGTGCACTTTGGCCACATCGCATCAGGGCGTAGCGATAGATAGGCCCCTGATGGCGCTGGTACAGGCGTTGAAATGCAGCAATATCACCGTCGCGCATTTGTGTCAGCAAGCTGGAATCTGTCTCTTGGTTATCCACGTTTATTTGTAAGTTGTTTTCAGGTATTACTTTGAGAGGCTTTGAAAGTTCCAATTATTTTCGCGCTATCTGCATTTATGTGAAATGCACTAACTTGGTGAGTGCGCGCCTTTGTTTGGTGCGCATTTTTTCAATCCAGCCTATTTAGCCTTGGTTCGAAACTTGCTGTGTTGCTTTTTATAATGTTTTTAGAGGACTGGCCTGTCGCCTTATTGGACTTGCTTGTTATTTTGCAAATGACGATAAATAATAAGTTTGGTGATAGCACAGACAATAAGCGAAAGAAGATATGGATCTGACACCCAGAGAAAAAGATAAGTTGCTGATATTTACCGCCGCCTTGCTGGCAGAAAGACGAAAGGCACGCGGCCTGAAGCTGAATTACCCGGAAGCAGTTGCCCTGATCACTGCCGCCATTATGGAGGGCGCACGTGATGGCCGCACGGTGGCAGAACTGATGTCTGAGGGAACGCAAATACTCAGCCGTGCCGACGTCATGGAAGGCGTGCCGGAAATGATTCCTGATATCCAGGTCGAAGCGACTTTCCCGGATGGCAGCAAGCTGGTTACCGTCCATCACCCCATTCCTTAGGAGAAGATAATGATACCAGGCGAAACCCTGATAGAGGATGGGGACATAGAACTGAACGTCGGTCGTGCAGTGGTAAGCATTACTGTAGCCAATAGCGGTGACAGGCCGATACAGGTGGGCTCACATTTTCATTTTTATGAAACTAATCCGTCCTTGCAATTTGACCGCCAACAGGCGTATGGTATGCGGCTCAACATTGCTGCTGGCACCGCTATCCGTTTTGAGCCGGGGCAGCAACGCAGCATAGAACTGGTGGCCCTGGCGGGTGACCGGAAAGTCTATGGCTTTAGCGGTAAAGTCATGGGGGCGCTATGAAAATTTCACGTCATGCCTATGCTGAAATGTTTGGGCCAACTACGGGTGACCGCATCCGACTGGCAGATACCAATCTATTCATAGAAATCGAGAAAGACTTTGCCATTTATGGTGAAGAAGTGAAATTTGGTGGTGGCAAGGTGATACGTGATGGCATGGGCCAGTCGCAAAGACCTCATGCTGAAGTCATGGATACCGTCATCACCAATGCAGTCATTATTGATCACTGGGGTATCGTCAAGGCAGACATAGGCATAAAAAATGGCTTGATTGCCTGCATAGGCAAAGCGGGCAATCCCGATATACAGTCTGGCGTGGACATGGCCATTGGTGGCGCGACCGAGATCATTGCCGGTGAAGGCAAGATCGTAACCGCTGGTGGCATCGATTCGCATATCCACTTCATTTGCCCGCAGCAGATTGAAGAAGCATTGATGAGTGGCGTCACCACCATGCTGGGTGGCGGTACTGGCCCTGCCACTGGCACGGCAGCAACCACCTGTACGCCTGGACCGTGGCATTTGCATTCCATGCTGATGGCGGCAGATGCGTTTCCCATGAACCTGGGTTTTATGGGCAAGGGCAATGTCAGCTTGCCTTTACCGCTGGAAGAGCAGGTAAGGGCCGGTGCCATAGGCCTGAAACTGCATGAAGATTGGGGTACAACACCGCAAGCCATTGATAATTGCCTGACCGTGGCAGATGCTATGGATGTGCAGGTGGCTATTCATAGCGATACGCTGAATGAAGGTGGCTTCCTGGAGCACACCCTGGCAGCATTCAAGGACAGGACTATCCATACCTTCCATACCGAAGGTGCGGGCGGTGGCCATGCGCCGGATATTATTGCGGCAGTTGGCGAGGCGAATGTACTGCCATCATCCACCAATCCTACCCGGCCCTATACCGTCAATACCCTGGACGAGCATCTCGACATGCTTATGGTCTGTCATCACCTGGACCCGGCTATTGCCGAAGACATCGCCTTTGCCGAATCACGCATACGGCGCGAAACCATAGCGGCGGAAGATATCCTGCATGATATCGGCGCCATCTCCATGATGTCTTCCGATTCCCAGGCCATGGGTCGTGTTGGTGAAGTCATCATGCGTACCTGGCAAACGGCAGATAAAATGAAACAACAGCGTGGCTCGCTGGCGGAAGACAATGCGCGTCATGATAACTTCCGCATCAAACGCTATATCGCCAAATACACGATCAACCCCGCGCTAACCCATGGCATTGCGCATGCAGTTGGTTCGCTGGAAGTGGGCAAAATTGCTGACATCGTCTTGTGGAAGCCTGCATTTTTCGGCGTTAAACCATCCATGATCATCAAGGGTGGCATGATCGCCGCAGCCCAGATGGGGGATCCGAATGCATCGATACCTACGCCACAGCCTGTGCATTACCGCATGATGTTTGGTGCTTTTGGTGGTGGGCTGAAAAAATCGTTCACCTTTGTTTCGCAGGCGGGGCTGGATGCTGGGCTGGCAGAGCAACTGAAGCTGAACAAAACCCTGATCGCTGTCAAGAACACCCGTCAGATTCGCAAAAAGGACATGATACACAATAGCCTGACGCCAAAAATGGAAGTCGATTCCGAAACCTATGAAGTCCGTGCCAATGGTGAACTGCTGGTATGTGAACCGGCAAAAATCCTGCCCATGGCCCAACGTTATTTCTTATTTTAAACAATGCTGACATTACAAACAAAGATAGACACTGCCGACAGCATCGCCGGGCAACTGGTGTTGCCGTATGAGTTGCGTGAAAAAAGCCGTTTGCGTGCCACCCTTGCCAGCGGTGAAGATGTGGCCGTGTTCACCGTGCGCGGTACAGTCATGCGCCATGGTGACCTGATGTTGGGTAATGATGGCCGCGTGATTGAAGTCATTGCTGCTGCTGAACCTACGTACAAGGTGGAATGTGATACTGCCTTCAATTTATTGCGCTGCGCCTTTCATCTGGGTAACCGGCATACCCAGGCGCAGGTGGGCGACGGTTTTTTACGTATACGCAAAGACCCTGTGCTGAAGGAAATGCTGCAAGGGCTGGGCGCAGTCGTCACTGAAGAGCAGGCCAGTTTTGAGCCGGAATCCGGCGCTTATGGCGGCGGACATCATCATGCAGGCGATGACGGCCATCCGCATAATCCGCTGGCACCGATACCTTTGCGGCAACGCATACATCGTCCTTCTGACAGCAAGGCTTGAGCATGCAGTCTGCAGCTTTACTCCATCTCCTGCAACTTGCCAGCCCGTCCTTGCCTATTGGTGCCTATAGCTATTCGCAAGGGATGGAAGCGGCGATAGAAAAGGGCCTGGTGCGCAACGAAGCGACAGCCAGGGAATGGATCATCAATTGCCTGCACGAAGTGGTGGCGCGTTTTGAAGCTCCAGTACTGTGGCGCTTGTTGCAGGCTTTCGAGAGCAGGGACTTGGCTGCCGTATCGCACTGGACCAGCTTGTTCATTGCCGCCAGAGACACGGCAGAATTTCGGGCAGAGAGCATACAGATGGGTTATTCGCTGGGCAAGCTGGTGAATGACTTGAAGATTGCAGATGCTGAGCTACTGGCGATATTGCTGGCACAGCATGAATTACCTTTGCCCACGGCCATGGCAGCCGCAGCAGTTGCATTGCAGGTGCCGCCAGAATCGGTATTGCTTGGCATGTTGTTTTCATGGGCAGAAAACCAGGTGCTGGTGGGAGTGAAGTCCATCCCCTTGGGCCAGGTTTCAGGACAACGCTTACTGCTGTCGTTACGCCCCGAACTGGAAAAAGCAGCGAGGCTGGCGCAAGAACTGGAAGATGACCAGTTATCGAACTGGGCACCAGGCTTGTCTTTGCTGTCCATGCAGCATGAGGTGCAGTACAGCCGTCTGTACAGATCATAAAAATTAAAACAGGAAACGAAAAGATGAACACCCAAAATTTAAGCTCGCCAGAACCAAATCCCTTACGCGTAGGCATAGGCGGCCCGGTCGGCTCCGGTAAAACGGCACTCTGTGAAATGCTGTGCAAAAGCATGCGTGATCATTATGAAATGGCCGTCATCACCAACGACATCTACACCAAGGAAGACATGGAAATCCTTTTGCGTGCCGATGCCTTGCCCGCAGAACGCTTGATGGGAGTGGAAACCGGTGGCTGTCCGCACACAGCCATACGCGAAGATGCCTCCATCAACCTGGAAGCGATAGCTCGCATGAGCGCAGACTTTCCTGATCTTGATTTGATCCTGGTGGAATCTGGCGGTGATAATCTGGCGGCGACCTTTAGCCCGGAATTGTCTGACCTGACCATCTACGTCATTGATGTGGCCGGTGGCGAGAAAATCCCGCGCAAAGGTGGGCCTGGCATTACACGCTCTGATCTGCTGATCATCAATAAAACCGACTTGGCTCCGCATGTGGGGGCCAATCTCGACATTATGGCGCAAGACGCCAAGCGTATGCGTGGCGAACGCCCCTTTGTATTTACTAATCTGCGTACTGGTGACGGGCTGGAAGCAGTAGTCAGTTTCATTCGCCAGCAAGGCATGCTGGATGAGGTCAAATAATGAAGTCAAAAACTAATTTTCAATCTAGAATCCGGAGATCAATATGAAACTTAATAAATCGCGCGGCCTGTGCGCGCTCGCGGCACTGGGCAGTGTCATGATTTCATTACCAGCATTGGCGCATGACAGTGTGCTGCATTCCATGAATGCCATACAGGATGGTTTTCTCCATCCATTCACCGGGCTTGACCATTTGCTGGCCATGTTGGCAATAGGTATCTGGGCGGCGCAACAAAAACATGCGCGTGCCTGGCTTATACCGGCCATTTTTCCCTTGATGATGGTTGTTGGCGGGACACTGGCCGTTCCCGGAATAGGCTTGCCAGGCGTGGAGCATGGTATCGCCGCCTCAGTGCTTATCCTTGGTTTGTTGATCAGTTTTGCGGTCAAATTGCCAGTTAGTTCAGGAGTGGCACTGGTGTCCATTTTTGCCATGGCGCATGGCTATGCACATGGGCAGGAAATACCATTAAATGAATCCGCAGTATTGTATGGTGCCGGTTTCGTGCTGGCGACAGCACTGATTCATGCTGCTGGCTGGTTTGCCAGCAATGCTGCTCAAAAATTGCTGGCCAGCGCATTGACACGCTACGCAGGAGTGATGATCACTTTGGCAGGTGCTTTTTTCCTTTCTTCCCTTGCTTGATTCGCGTCGATACGCATTATTAGTTAATTAATTTTCATCTGCCAGGCAAGGGGAGTCTATTTCTCCTTGCTTACCCTTGTCGCATAGTAATAATCGACTGTGCCGATTTCGTCTTTCAAAATGCATACAAACATCAAGACTGGGCCTCTTTGCAGGCTTACACTTTGTCATGTTCAATCTGACAGCGCGTGAAATAAGTTTGCAAAAGGCTTATATTTACTGTGATCGATTTCTTCGCGATTTGTCAGCATCAGGTTCTTTGATTGATTTTCAAAAATTGACCGGTTTTATCCGGAGACAAGGCAAATATCATGTGGCAAGGCGTCATTCCCGCAGTTACGACAAAATTCAACCAGGACGATACGCTGGACTTCAAGGAAATGGAGCGTTGCTTCCGTTATTTGATGGATGCCGGTTGCGATGGCCTGATCGCTTGCGGTTCTCTGGGTGAAGGCCCTTTGTTATCCCATGCCGAACGTATCGATGTGCTGAAATTGACGAAAGAAGTGACAGGCAACAAGCCAGCCATCCTGACCGTCGCCGAGGCAGCAACACGGGACGCCTGTGCTTTGGCTGAAAAAGCCGCCAAAGCTGGCGCTGATGGCTTGATGGTTGTGCCCAGCACCATCTATCACACCAATCATCGTGAGACTGTAGCAACCCTGCGCAGCATCGCCGCTGCCGGTGATTTGCCTGTCATGATTTATTCCAACCGTCTGGCTTATCGTGTTGATGTGACGACAGACATGCTGGAAGAATTGGCTGACGATGCACGTTTTGTCGCAGTAAAAGAATCTTCTGATGATATTCGTCGCACTACAGAAATCATTAATCGCCTGGGTAGCCGTTATGACTTGTTCACTGGCGTAGATAACCTGGCTTTTGAAGCCTTGACTGCAGGTGCAACAGGCTGGGTAGCTGGTCTGGTGGTGGCTTTCCCGCATGAGACTGTGGCTATTTACCGCCTCATCAAGGCTGGCCGTTATAACGAAGCCCTGGATATCTACCGCTGGTTCCGTCCTTTGTTGGACCTGGATGTCTCAACTTATCTGGTGCAGAACATCAAACTGGTAGAAGCATTGGCGATCGATTCCAATGATCGCGTGCGCGCGCCGCGTCTGCCGCTGGAAGGTGCTTTACGTACCCGTGTAGAGCAAGTGGTCAGTGCTTCCCTCGCCAATCGTCCGGTTTTGCCAACGTTTAACTGATCGTTTGTTTTAGTGAATGTGATGGCGCAGGAATCATGCCTATGAAGACAACAGTGTGTGTCATTGGTGCCGGCATAGTCGGCACCACCTGCGCCTTGAAAATGCAGGAAGAGGGCTATCAGGTCAGTTTGATTGATGCGGCTTCTCCCGGCTGCGGCGTGACGGCAGTGGGTATGGGACATCTGGTTGCTCTGGATGAAAGTGAGCAGGAGCTGGACTTGTGTCTGCTGTCTTTACGCATGTGGAAAGACTTCTTTACTGAATTTCCTGGTATAGGAGAAGTCAGCCAGTGCGGCACCTTGTGGGTGGCAGAGAACGAAGATCAACTGGTGGAAGCGCATCACAGGGCACTAGGCTTGAATGCAAGGCTATGGCGCGCTGAAGCGCTGACTGGTGAACAGGTGCAAAAACTGGAGCCTGCTTTGCGCCCCGGCCTTGCTGGCGGTGTCAGGGTGTTTGGCGACAGTGTGGTATATCCGCCCAAACTGGCGCATTTCATGGCTCAGCTTTTGGTCAAGCGTGGTGGTAATCTGACTTTGGGTAAACGTGTTGCACAGCTAGCAGCAAACCAGCTGATTTTTGCTGATGGCAGCAAGCTGACTGCAGATATCATCATCGTTGCTGCTGGCCTCGAAGTAGCCAAGCTCTTGCCTGAAATTGCGGTCTTTGGCCGCAAAGGCCATCTGGCGATTACTGATCGCTATCCCGGTCGTCTTTCACATCAGATTGTTAGCATGAATTATGGACAGGTCGCAGTTTCTGCCGATGCACTGGCCGTGGCTGCCAATGTGCAGCCACGTAGTAACGGACAATGGCTGATCGGTTCTTGCAGGCAGGATGGACAGACAGATAACAGTCTTGACCCCAAGGCGCTGGGAGCAGTCTTGCAGTCAGCCATGACGCTATTACCTTGCCTGGCCGATATGCAAATCATACGCGCCTGGGCGGGCATGCGTCCGGCATCGCCCGACGGTCATCCTATTATTGGGCCTCATCCGGGGTTGGTTGGTGTGTGGCTGGCAGCGGGGCATGAAGGGCTGGGTGTGACGACAGCCATGGCGACAGCAAAAATGCTGGCTGACCAGATTGCCGGGCGGGCAGGAGAAATAGATTATCAGCATTATTCACCTGAACGTTTTTTTCCTGTGCAGGAGTTGAAATATGCGTGAACACTACCCGGGCAAAGAAATAATCGCAAAAATCTGGATTAACGGCTCTCCGTTTGAGGCAACAACAGAGATGAGTGTGGCTGCGGCACTGATGCGGTATAACAATATGCAGACACGCCAGTCGGTTTCTGGCCAGCCGCGTTTTGCCGTTTGTGGCATGGGCGTATGCCAGGAATGTAGGGTGCGCATTAATGGTCACCCGCATAAACTGGCTTGCCAGGAATACTGTCGCTCAGGCATGGTGATTAATACCGAAACCACTGGTCTGGGAGTGTGACGATGGTGTCGGCGATTTCACCGTTTTCGACTGACATTCTTATCATAGGTGCCGGTCCTGCGGGCCTGGCAGCGGCACTGGCCGCAGCTGAATTGTCATTCACCGTCACTGTGATCGATGAAAACCCCGCACCTGGCGGGCAAATCTGGCGCGGTGGGCCAGGCGCGTGGCGCGACAGGCGGGCGCATGATTTGTGGCAGGCACTGGCAAATTGCCTGAATGTACGCATGGTGTATGGGGTACGCATTGTTGCTGCTATTTCTGACAAGGAGTTTTTGCTGGAGACAGCAGATGGCGCACAAAAGTTAAGCTGGAATAAGTTGATTATCTGTAGCGGTGCCCGTGAGTTGCTCTTGCCTTTCCCCGGCTGGACTTTGCCAGGTGTCACTGGTGCTGGTGGTTTGCAAGCCTTGATCAAGGGCGGTATGCCAGTAGAAGGCAAGCGCGTTGCTATTGCAGGTAGCGGGCCCTTGCTGCTGGCAGTAGCGGAGACAGTCATACGTGCTGGCGGTCAGGTCGTCAGTATCATAGAAACAAAAAGGAGCAAAAATTTACGTCAATTTTTCTGGGCCTTGTTGAAGTCGCACCGCGGCAAGCTCTTGCAGGCACTGAAATTGTTCTGGCAGCTTAAGTTTGTGCATTACCGCCATGACGCTAGAGTGGTCAAGGCACATGGCGAACAACGCCTGCTCGGTATCAGCCTACAGCATGGCGACAATAAAATTGACTTGAGCTGTGATTTGTTGGCTTGTGGATTTGGTTTGTTACCCAATCTGGAAATCGGCACCCTGTTGGGATGCCAGATCAGAGATGGCCGCGTCGTTGTCGATGCCAACCAGGCCAGTTCCCGTGCCGATGTCTGGGTGGCGGGTGAGGCTTGTGGTATAGGCGGTGTTGACAAGGCTTTGGCGGAAGGGCGCATTGCCGGTTTGGCTGCGATAGGACAGTCTGCTGATCAAGATGATATTGCGCGCCGTGCCCATGCCAGGCAATTTGCTGATTTGCTCAAGCAGAGTTTTGCAACAGACGACAGCCTGCGCAAGTTATGCAAGTCAGATACGCTGGTGTGTCGCTGTGAGGATGTCAGTGCAAGGCAATTGCGCGAACATGATGATTGGCGCACCGCAAAGCTGATGACCAGAGCAGGTATGGGCGCATGCCAGGGGCGTATTTGCGGTGCAGCCTGCCAATTCATTTTTGGCTGGGATGCACCGGGCTTGAGACAACCGGTTTTCCCGACAAAAACATCGACTCTCGCTGCTCTGAGTGGTGCAGCGGGTAATGTTGAAGTTGAACAATAAGATTGAAAAACAAGGAAGAATAAAAATGAAACAACTGTATATCAACGGTAGCTGGCATGATGGTGCAAACGTGACTGTAACTCACAGTCCCTCTGATTTAAGTGAGGTAGTTGGCGAATACGCCAGTGCAGGTAATGAACAGGTAGAGCTGGCAATTGCCGCTGCGCGTGATGCTGCAGAAGGCTGGCGTAACTCAGGTGTGCAGCAAAGGGCAGATGCGCTTGATAAGATAGGCACAGAAATCAATGAACGCAAAGCCGAACTCGGCAGTTTGCTGGCGCGGGAAGAAGGCAAGACCCTGCCAGAAGCGATAGGTGAAGTAGGACGTGCAGCAGCCATCTTCAAATTCTTTGCCCAGGAAGCCTTACGTATACGGGGCGACAAACTGGCGTCAGTACGCCCGGGTGTAGATGTCGATGTCACCCGCGAACCGGTAGGTGTCGTCGGCATTATCGCGCCCTGGAATTTCCCCATCGCTATTCCTGCCTGGAAAGTTGCACCGGCGCTGGCTTATGGCAACACCGTGATCCTGAAACCGGCAGAGCTGGTGCCAGGCTGCTCATGGGCCATGGCAGAAATCATCAGCCGTTCTGGTTTGCCAGCAGGCGTATTCAATCTCTTGTCCGGCCCTGGTCGTATTGTTGGTGAAGCCTTGAGCAAAGACAGCAGGGTGGATGCCATTAGCTTTACCGGCTCCGTTGGTACTGGCAGCAGGGTGCTGGCGACTTGCGCCGCGCGACGTGCCAAGGTGCAACTGGAAATGGGGGGCAAGAACCCGCTGGTGATATTGGCAGATGCTGACCTGGATGTAGCTGTTAATGCAGCAATCCAGGGCTCTTACTTTTCTACTGGTCAGCGTTGCACGGCATCTTCGCGCCTGATTGTTGAAGAGAAAATCTACCCGGCATTTGTGGCCGCGATGATCGATAAATTGAAGAGCCTGAAAGTAGGGCATGCCTTGCAGGCAGGAATAGATATAGGCCCGGTAGTCGATAAGTCTCAACTAGACCAGGATTTACGCTATATACAGATAGCCAAAGATGAAGGCGCGAAACTGGCCTTTGGTGGTGAGCGCCTGTCTCGTGATACCGATGGTTATTTCCTGAACCCGGCCCTGTTTGTTGATTGCGATCCTGCCATGCAGCATGCGAGGGAAGAGATTTTTGGCCCGGTAGCGTCCGTCATTCCCGCAAAAAATTATGAGCACGCACTGCAATTGGCAAATGATACTGAATTTGGCCTGACAGCCGGGATTTGCACGACCTCATTGAAATACGCGACTCACTTCAAGCGTCACGCGCGCGCAGGCATGGTCATGGTCAACCTGCCTACGGCGGGGGTTGATTATCATGTTCCATTTGGTGGCAGCAAGGCATCCAGCTATGGCGCCCGTGAACAGGGGAGTGCTGCTGTGGAATTCTTTACTACGATGAAGACCAGTTATACCGGTAGCTGATCTTGTAGTCGCTCTATAGCAGGAAAAAAAGCAGCTAAAGGCTGCTTTTTTCTTTTAGCGCCTATTTTGTCCGTTTTTACCCCATTCCTCCCTCTCTATCACCGTTCAAACCGTGATTTGCGCATTCTGTCGCAAGCCCATGGAAGCGCCAGTTGTTCTTTTATAAGATGCTTACATCGAATCACAGAACACAAGAAATCATCAAATTCACACTTGAGCTAAAGGGAGCCCATCATGACATCTACTAACACATCACGCATCGCCTCACGCATCACCTCAAATAAAGGCATCGCCATCGTACTCCTGTCCATCCTGGTTTTTGCCATGATGATCATGTCGTCTTCTCATGGCGTTGATGTGCAGATTGATGGCGACGGCATTGATGGCGTCGGTGGATTCTTTGACTTCTTTGGTGTCTTGTTCGGTTGCGGCATTGCTGTAGTGGCGGTGGTGTTTGCCCTTGGCCTGACGGGCATGGTACTGGCAGGCGTGGCAATATTGTTATGTGTGATTTTCGCTGTAGTACTGGGTTCGCTGGCATTGGCAATGTTGCCCTTGCTTTTCCCTGTTTTGCTTTTGGTCGGCCTGGTTGCCCTGTTTTCACGCCGTAAAACTGTTTAAAGTAAATGCCAGACTTTGTTATTCCTTTCAAACCGGGCATATACAGGAAGTGTCTCACTTCCTTTTTGCTTTTGGGCCTGGCCCTGTTCCTCTCAGCGTGTGCAACTGGCAACAGGCTGACGCCTGCGCAAGTAGAGTTGTCAGGTGATGGTGGTGAGGTAGCCATAGTGTGGGACTCGATGCCGCGTACTGCACCGTTGCCGCCACTGGATCATGCAGCCTTGCTATTGCCCGTGCATTTTGGCAGCAGTGAAGAAAAAATATTTTACATGCAGCTTGATCTTGGTCATGCTTCAACTGTTTTTTATTCCAATAAATGGAAGGCGATTGCCGAAAAATATCAATTCGTGAATTCTGGCGACAAGCTTGCCGCCATTAATTTTAAACTCGGTGATATGCAGGTGCTGGCAAAAAACATTTCCATCATGCAGCATGAGGGAACAGACATTGACTGGAGCAAGGGAAACATAGAAGTAATCGGCACCATAGGCGCAGATTTGATTGATGGCAGAGTGGTGGTGCTGGATTTCAAGAAAGACATAGTGCAATTCGCCCGTGAACGTCAGGGCTTGCATTCTGCTAATAGTAAATTCCAGCCCTTCAGTTTCTCTGGCCGCAGGATAGTCATGCCTGTTACTTTTGATGGCGAAGAGAAAACAGTGATGTATGACAGCAGTTCCGGCGCTTTGTCGTGGATTAGTAATGAAAAAACGTTCCAGCGATTGGCGAAAAAGGATGCCAGGCCAGCGGCTTTTGCTATTCGTCCATGGGACAAGATATTGACTGCACATACGGTGGAAACCAGCGCCGAGGTAACGGTAGGAGGTATCAGGTTACCGGTGAAAGAAATCAGTTACATTGAGGATGTCGGTTTCTTGCAAGAGCTTGCAATCAGCGGCCTGGGTTCAGCTGGTATGGTTGGGAATAAGCTCTTTCTGGGCAAAAAGCTGATTATCGATACCCGTAAACTGGAAATAGCGCTGGAAGAGTAAATTCTATTTAGCTTTGGACAGATTTGGTACGTAAGATGAATTGCAGAGCCTGCTCTGCCAGTTCATCTATGCTGATGCCAGAACCGCGTCTATACCATTGCGCTGTCCAGTTCAGCGTGCCAAACATCAGCAACTTGTCTATGCGCGTGGGCATGGCCCAATCCCCTGACGCATGCAGGTCCAGGATGACGTTTTCCCACGCGGCTTCATACCTGTCCTTAAGAGCAATGATACGTACGCGTGCCGGTTTGTCGAGTGCGCGCCATTCATACAGCAGTACTGCAATAAAATCATGCTCCGGAGCCAGTAAGGTATTCAGATGGACCTTGACCAAATGCTGAAACGCCAGCCGCGGCGGCAAAGCTGCCAAAGCCAGCTTTTCTATTTCTTCCAGTGATTTTTGCATGCCTTGTTCCATCACGGCGACCAGGATGTCCTGCTTGGTTTTGAAGTGATAAAACCAGCTGCCGGACTGTATCCCCACCGCCGCAGCGATATCGCGTACGGTAGTGTTGTCATAACCCTTTTTCCTGAACAGCTGTGCTGATTTCCTGATCAAATCCTGGCGTATACTTTCTGAGTCATCCAGCACCGGGCGACCGCGTTTCTTTGCAGTTTGTGTACCTGGCAATGCTCGCCCTGTCGTGTCTGTGGTAATTTCTTTAGGCATTGCTATTGGGGATAGTCTTCTAAAAAATGGGATGGCGTGCTTTTCTGATAGCTCTTGATGGTAACCTTAAATAAAGCTGCCATCAATCTGGCCAATAAAAATCAGGCACAAAAGCCTGAGTTCATTACATAGGAGACACAGTATGCAAATCAAACCACGCTGGATGACACCTGAACTGGAGACTTTTCGCGATGCGGTACGGCGCTTTGTCGCTGCCGAAGTGACCCCGCATCAGGAGCATTGGAAAAAACAGCAACATGTAGATCGTGATGTCTGGCACAAGGGCGGTGCAATGGGCATCTTGCTGGCTGATATACCAGAAGAATATGGTGGCTCGGGTGGCAGTTTTGCCCACCAGTCCATTGTGTTTGAAGAATTGACTTATGCGGGTGACATGGCCTTTGGTATCCATGTACATGCCATCGTTGCGCACTATATCTTGAACCAGGGGACAGAAGAGCAGAAACTAAAGTATCTGCCCAAACTGGCCTCAGGTGAAATGATCGCTGCCATCGCCATGTCTGAGCCAGGTGCCGGGTCTGACCTCAAAGGCATACGGACCACCGCCAGACGCGATGGTGACAGCTATGTCATCAACGGTTCCAAAACTTTTATCTCCAATGGTTATATGGCCGACCTGGTAGTGGTCGTCACCAAGACCGATCCTGAAGCTGGTGCCAAGGGCGTGTCACTGATCATGGTGGAAACCAAAGACTGCCCAGGTTACCGGGTTGGGCGCATACTGGAAAAGATAGGGCAAAAGGGCCAGGATACTTGCGAGCTGTTCTTTGATAATGTGCGCGTGCCGCTGGACAGGGTACTCGGTGGGGTCGAAGGCAAGGGTTTTACCCAGTTGATGACTGAACTGCCTTATGAGCGTACGATACTGGGCGTATCCGGCGTCGCTGCGATAGAGCGCGCACTGGATCTGACTATCACGCATACTCGTGAACGCAAGGCCTTTGGTCAGGCCCTGATAGAAATGCAAAATACCCGCTTTGTACTGGCGGAGATCAAGACCGAGGCAACGATAGCCCGTACCTTCATCGACCGCTGTATAGTCGATATGATGGAAGGGCGCATGGATACCGAGCTCGCATCAATGGCCAAATACTGGATATCTGATTTGCAGTGCAAGGTCATAGACCAGTGCCTGCAGTTATTTGGCGGTTATGGTTATATGCTGGAATACCCAATAGCGCAAATGTACGTCGATGCACGGGTACAGCGCATCTATGGCGGCGCCAATGAAATCATGAAAGAAATCATTTCTCGTAATTTATAAACCAGAAAAAAGCGGAGAGCGAAACATGGCTGGACCTTTGCAGGGGATACGTGTCATAGAAATGGTGGGCCTGGGCCCATGCCCTTTTGCCGCCATGATGCTGGCTGACATGGGGGCAGAAGTCATACGCATAGACCGCAAGCTGGCTCCGGGTGCGAATAATCCTTTTCCCATGCTGGGCACCAAATATGATGTCATGGCCAGAGGGCGCCGCTCGTTGGCTCTGGATTTGAAACAGGCAGAAGCGAAAGCCGTCTTGCTGGAGCTCGTAGCGAGTGCTGATATCCTGCTGGAGGGCTTCCGCCCTGGCGTTATGGAAAGACTGGGCTTGGGGCCCGGCGTCTGCCAGCAACGCAACCCAAGTCTCGTATATGGCCGTATTACTGGCTGGGGCCAGGATGGGCCCCTGGCACAGGCGGCGGGCCATGACCTGAATTACATCGCCCTCAGTGGGATGTTGCATGCCATGGGGCGGGCAGATACGCCACCAGCACCACCTTTGAACCTGGTTGGCGATTTTGGTGGCGGTGCCATGATGCTGGCTTTTGGCGTGCTCTGTGCGGCTCTGGAAGCACGCAGCTCTGGCAAGGGCCAGGTGGTGGATGCGGCCATGGTCGATGGTTCAGCCTTGTTGGGCGCGATGATTTATGGCTTCCGTGCCTTTGGCGCATGGTCAGACCAGCGTGGAGCGAATATGCTCGATGGTGGTGCGCATTTTTATGATACCTATGCCTGCGCCGACGGCAAATTCATCTCCATAGGCGCAATAGAACAGCAGTTTTATGCTTTGTTGCTGGAGAGAGCAGGTATCACTGACCCTGCATTCACTGCGCAAATGGATAGCCAGAAATGGCCAGAGCTGAAAGAAAAATGTACAGCGCTGTTCAAGACCAAAACTCGCCAGCAGTGGTGTGATTTGATGGAGGGGACTGACATCTGTTTCGCCCCTGTTCTGGATATGGCAGAAGCGCCTGAACATCCGCACAATCAGGCCAGGGGAAATTTCACTGATGTGGAAGGCATAGTGCAACCGGCACCTGCGCCGCGTTTCAGCCGGACCTCACCAGAAATCAGCAGGCCGCCAGCAGCGCGGGGCCAGCATAGCGCAGAGATTTTGCATGATTGGGGGGTGAGTGAAGAGCGTATCGCTGCTTTAAAAGAAAACCAGGTAATTTGAGACTGCTATTGTTGCTCTATGAGTTTTGCTGCAGCTTCAAATTCAAACTGATGCATGAAGTGCCTGAGTTGTATCATGACATCCTGATTGAACTGGCTGGCAATGGCAGTTTCATTTTCTTCAAACAGGCTTTGTGCATCAGCGTCTGATGCGGCGAGCAGGACGCGCAGATCAGATACGATATTTTTTGCCTCGGCTTCATCGACGATGACTTCTTCATGCTGAGGCAAAATTCCTGGTAATACTATTTTTAATTCATCCAGCACGGCATTGAGCGACTGGGTAAGTGGCCCTAGGGTACTCAGGATAAATTCTCTGTCTTCTTCCTTGCTGAGTTTGTATTCTAGTTCTGCCGCTATTTTTTGCAGTTTCGTCGCACCTATACTGCCTGCCAGGCCTTTGAGCGTATGGCTGAGTCTTTCTGCATTACCGTACTCGCCAATTTGTATGAGTCTGTTTAAATCATGCAGAGTATCAGCCTGGCTTTGCTCAAACCTGTGCAGCATATTAATGTAAAACTCGTGACGCCCGCCCATGTAATGGAGGCCCAGGCTGGTATCGAGTTCATTGAATTGCGGGAATTCCGCATCTTCATCATCAAACACGGTGCTGGTGATGAGGCTGCCGGGTACCGGTAGTTCATGTTCGGTATCCATCCAGTGCGAGACTATGCTGAACAAAGCATCTGGTTGTATAGGCTTGGTCAGATAATCCTGCATGCCTTCACGCATGCAGCGCTCGCGAATGTCACCGACTGCATGCGCAGTCAGGGCGATGATGGGCGTGTCATCCAGACGGGCATCTAATCTGATTTTTGCAGCAGCTTCATGACCATCCATGATAGGCATTTGTAAATCCATGAATATCATGGCGTAATACCCAGATTCATTTGCCATGATGAGGCGTACGGCCTCTTCACCATTGTCGGCAACATCAGCGGTAATGCCTACCATGCTCAGCAATTCGATGGCAATTTGTTGATTGACGGGATTGTCTTCCGCCAGCAAGACACGACGGCCCGCATGATTTTGTGTCGCAATATTGGCGCTATGAGTCACACGTGATTCTGCATGCGAGTCTGATTCACCATGCAGGCTGAAGTCTATTTCCAGCGGCAAGGTGAAGGCAAATGTCGATCCCTGATTCTCCTGACTGTAAACAGCAATCTGCCCGCCCATTAATTCCACCAGACGACGTGAGATGGATAAGCCCAGGCCCGTTCCCCCGTATTTGCGGGTAGTCGAGCCGTCTGCCTGGGTAAACGGCTGGAACAGATTTTGTTGCTGCTCGGTGGACATACCTATGCCGGTATCTCGTACTGAAAATGTCAGATCAGTTGTTGCAGAAGACGTGGGCGATCTTTCGACACTGAGTTCAATTTCACCGCCGCTGGGGGTGAATTTGACAGCATTATTGACCAGGTTGGTCAGTATCTGGCTCAGCCTCAGCGGGTCGCCGCGCAAACGTGAAGGCACTTCTTCAGCAATTCTCACAATGTAGGCGATCTGTTTTTCTATGGCTTTCTGGCTGGTCAGGGTCGATACACTATTGAGCACATCCTTGATGGAAAATGGAATTTTTTCCACATCCAGCATTCCCGCTTCTATCTTGGAAAAATCCAGTATGTCATTGATGATGCCCAGCAGCGATTCGCCAGCATGATGGATCTTGCTGACATAGTCATATTGTTTGGGTGTCAGCCTGGTTTGCAGGGCAAGATGCGCCAGGCCTATGACGGCATTCATCGGCGTCCGGATTTCATGGCTCATATTGGCCAGGAACTCACTTTTCAATTTGGTGGCATCTTCAGCTTTTTTGCGTGCCTGTCTTTCTGTGACGCTTGCCTCTTCGAGTTGTTGCTGAGTCTGACGTAACTCGCGATAGGCATTGGCATTATCCAGCGCAATCGCACCGTAAGAGCAAAGGCTACGAAAGATCAGGCATTCTCTTTCACCATAGGCATATTCACGCGGTGTTTGTATGCTCATCACACCCAGTATACGTTCACCTATGCTCAGTGGTGCAAATAGCAGGCTCAATGTTCCCAGTGTATTTGGCACAACGGGGAAGTCATTTTCTGGCAGCAGTTCGAGCTTGACTTCCCGTCTTTCACGCACACAGCGCGCACTCGACGCGCGCGTATCTGTCAAAGCAACTTCATGGTAAGGGTGGGGCATATTTTCTTCTATGCCAAATGCCTGTGTCAGCGTCTGCCCATCTGCTGACAACATGTAGATGATGAAGGTTGTCGCGTCCAGCAAATCTTTCAGATGATAATGTATGGCTTCAAATACTGCTTCCGGATCAAGGTTGGATGTGATTTCCTGACCTATTCTACCCAGTCGCTCTAGCGTGGTTCCCGCTTCTTGCAAGGTGGCAGCGCGACGGGCTTCAGAAACAGCAATCAATCTTTGTTGTTCTGCTTCTGCCCTGATCAATTCAGTTTCATGTCTGACCTGTGCCATGGCGGTACGGTTATTTGCCTGCTTTTTGCTTTCCCGCTGCTCTGCTGCTATGGCCAACCTTGCATAAAGTAAAGCTTTGTTGCTATCTCCTGCATCAGCCCAGGCATCGCTCAAGGCCATTAGTAATTCTGTGCTGGCATGCCAGCCCTCTGTCAATTCACCTGCTCGCAAAGATTCTTCAAGATAGTGGATGATGGCATTTGGCGCATCCATTTTTTCTGGGCTAGTAATAACGTGACGGGCATGTATTTCAGCGAGGGTCTGATTAAGAGTGACCCCCAGTGCGGTGAACTGGTGCTGGACTATGAAGGATTTTGCCTCAGCGATGGTGGCTAACGCAGCATCTGCCTGGTTTGAGGCTGACAATGCCCTGGCATAGCGTATCAAGGCTTGCGGCAAATCGTCCATGGATTGAGCTGCCCGGAATAGCAGGATTGCTTCGTTAAAACAGGCCAGGGCTCTATTGGTTTCGCCCTGAATTAGCAGACATTCTGCTAATTCCGCATGGGCTATGGCCTTGTTAATTCCCCCGGGCGTTTTTGAGAAGCTATTCAAGGCCTCTTCCAGTATTTTCTGACTACGTTCATACTGGCCCAATTGCCTTAGCAAACTACCCAAATGCGCCATGGCATTGCCTATCAATGCAGGCCATTCTGTTTTACGGGCACGTTCCACAGCCCAGTCAAAGACGCCAGCCGCGCCTTCCAGATCACCGACAGTCTGCATGGATTCACCAGAGTTACCGGCAGAAACGATCGCCAACCTGACCATGCCAGTCTGCCGGGCCAGTTCGCTGGACTGCAGATAATAAACCGATGCCCTGGCTGGTTCACGACGGCCATGAATCACTCCATAGGCTGCTGCCATATGGGCTGCAACTGCAGGATGATCGCGGTGCAGGTATTGTTCGTCAAAATCGGCATAGCGGCGCGAGGCTGCCAACGGATCATAAAATGCCAGTTCATAGATTGCCCAGGATTCAGCAATTGCTACCCTGAGCGTGTCATTTGCCTTGAGATACCAGGTCTTTGCTGCCGCGCATGAACGGGCCTCTCTGCCTGCGTCACCTTGTTCCAACGCGAGGCTCGCGCTGGTGAGGCTGGCATCACCCAGCCCGACGGTATCGCCGAGTTCATTGAATATGGTGATGGCTTGTGCCAGCAATTGCTCGGCAACGGTCAGGTCACAAAATAATGCTGCGATTTCAGCTTCAATCAGGCAAAGCCGTGCATGAAATTGATTTTTGAGTTTTTCGGGGATATTTGCATCTGCAAGGTCGGCTTTGACTGCGATCACCAACTCGCTGGCGCTTTGACTATCCCTTTGCCGCAGATACCAGGCTAAGGTCAGTTGACTGATCAATTTTTCCAAACCTTGCGCTGAAGCCAGCCCGTTGGCAAGCTGGGTCACTTCCTCTTCAGTGGCAAATAGATTCATGGTCGCAGGCGATATAGAATTGATCAAATAATACCTTATGACAAGCTGCTTGACGGATTAAGAAGCGCTCTTTGTTGCAAACTCGACAGGGACTAAACAGAGACGCTGTTTAGTCAGCTACAAAACAGGAACTTTTCAGCAGTCTATGTATCTGATTCCACTAGCTTGATATTCTATTGATATATTATCGCAGTCACATTGATATTGATGAATGCGAAAGATGCAGAGAAATCCAAGCTAAGTCTGAAATCTGGCAAATTAAATAATAAACCAAAGGGAAAATTTATGAGTGTGTCAAAACTGCTGCCGCTGGCCTGGGCTGTCATGCTGTGCTTGCCTTCGCTGGCCGCTGAGCCGGCCACCAAGCCAGATGCAGAAAAAAAGAAATGGGACGTCAATCATCCTCCCGGCGAAAGCAAGACAGTCAATATTGATACGCGCACCGGCACCTGGATGAGCGTGGATGTCAGCCCTGACGGCAAACAACTGGTGTTTGATTTGCTCGGCGACTTATATACGCTACCCATTGCCGGTGGTGAAGCCAAGGCTCTGACACACTCTATCGCCTGGGAAATGCAGGCGCGCTTTTCACCAGATGGCAAACAGATCGCCTATATGTCTGATGCGGGTGGTGGCGACAATGTCTGGGTCATGAATGTCGATGGCAGCAATGCGCATGCAGTCAGCAAGGAAGACTTCCGCCTCTTGAATAATCCAGTCTGGCATCCGAATGGTCAGTATATCGCCGCACGCAAGCACTATACCGGTACCCGTTCACTGGGTTCTGGTGAAATCTGGCTGTATCATCAAAGTGGTGGCACGGGCGTGCAATTGAATGAAAAGCCCAACTGGCAAAAAGACCTGGGTGAACCGGCATTCTCACCTGATGGCCGCTACGTCTACTATTCGCAAGACACAACACCAGGCACGTCCTTTGAATACAATAAAAATTCCAACGGCCAGATTTATCAAATTTTCCGTCGTGACCTGCAAGATGGCAAGGTCAAAGCGCTCGTCAGTGGCCCTGGCGGAGCAGTGCGCCCCGTACCTTCTCCAGACGGCAAATACCTGGCCTTTGTGCGTCGCATCCGTAACCAGTCTGCCTTGTTCCTGAAAAATTTGCAGACAGGCGAAGAAACAGCAGCCTGGCCAGAGCTGGAACGTGATATGCAAGAAGCCTGGGCTATACAAGGCGTATATCCAGCCTTTGCCTGGATGCCTGGCAGCAAGGAGATTGTGGTCTGGGCCAAGGGCAAACTCTGGCGTCTAGACCCATTCAGCCACAAGGCAGTCGAAATTCCTTTTCATGTGAAAGATACCCGGGAAGTGCGCAGTGCCTTGCGCTTCCCACAAGAAGTTGCGCCTGATCAGTTCGATGTGCATCAATTGCGTTGGGTGAATGTCGCGCCGCAGGGGGATAAAGTTGTTTACTCGGCGCTGGGGCATATCTATGTCAAAGACTTGCCAAATGGCACGCCGCGTCGTTTGACTACGCAAAGTACACATTTTGAATTCTTCCCCAGCTTTTCACGCGATGGAAAGTCGGTCGTATTTAGTAGCTGGAATGATGAAAAGCTCGGTGCAGTCAGAACGGTGGAGCTTGCCAGCGGCAAGGAAACCATAGTGACCAAGGCCCCGGGTAAATATCTGCAGGCGCGTTTTTCACCTGATGGCAAGCAAGTCGCCTACGTCAAAGCCAAGGGTGGCTACCTGACTACGCCCTGGCATGGCATGGAAACTGGCGTGTTCCTGGCGAATACAGACGGTAAATCCGAACCTCGCCTGTTGACGGAGGAGGGTGGTTCACCGCAATTTGGTAAAGATGGGCAGGCAGTGTATGTCACCCGTACACAATATACTGGTGAAGTCGATTGGACTACTTCACTGGTACGCGTACCTCTGGATGGCAAACCTGAACAGCCAGTCGCAAAAAGTGAATTTGCCGGTGAATTTGCGATTTCGCCAGATGGTGAATGGCTGGCTTTTGGTGAGCGTTACCATGCTTATGTAACGCCGTTGCCGCTGGCTGGCAAGGCAGTCACCATAGGACAGAAAATGGATGCGCTGCCAGTCAAACAACTAGATGTGAATGCCGGTCAATACCTGCACTGGTCTGGCGACAGCAAGCGTATCAATTTCTCACTCGGCGATGAATTATTCAGCCGTGAATTGAAAGATGCTTTTGCTTTCGTGCCAGGCGCACCTGCTGAATTGCCTAAACCGTTAGAACAGGGGCAAAAAATAGGCTTCCGCCAGGCTGCTGACAAACCGAGTGGTTACACAGTCATATCCGGCGCCAGAATCGTCACCATGAAAGGCGAGGAGGTCATCGAAAATGGCCGTATTGTCGTCAAGGATAACCGCATCGTCAGTGTCGGTAAATCTGCTGATGTGACCATACCTGCTGGTGCAACTCAGATCGATGCCAAGGGCAAAACCATTTTGCCGGGCCTGGTCGATGTGCATTGGCATGGCAGCATGGGTGAGAGTGGCATTATCCCGCAGCAAAGCTGGGTGAATTATGCTTCGCTGGCTTTTGGTGTAACGACCATCCATGATCCATCGAACGATACTGGAGAAATCTTCACGCAAAGTGAATTGCAAAGAGCCGGACAAGTACTGGGGCCACGTATTTACTCTACTGGCACTATCCTCTACGGTGCCAAGGGTAATTTTGCCGCCATCGTCAATAATCTTGATGATGCTTTGACGCATTTGAAACGCCTCAAGGCAGCAGGCGCGATTTCAGTCAAGAGCTACAACCAGCCAAGACGTGAGCAACGCCAGCAAGTTCTGGAAGCTGCACGCCAGACGCAAATGATGGTCGTGCCGGAAGGTGGTTCGTTGTTCCAGACCAATATTAGCATGGTAGTCGATGGCCACACTGGTGTTGAACATGCCTTGCCAGTTGAAAAAGTGTATGACGATGTCAAGCAACTGTGGTCGCAGACACAGGTAGGCTATACCCCAACGCTGGGAGTCGCCTACGGTGGCCTCGATGGCGAGCACTACTGGTATGCCCACACCGATGTCTGGAAACATCCTCTGCTGAGTAAATATGTACCGCGTTCAGTGCTGGAACCACGTAGCGTCAGACGCGAAACTGCGCCGGAAGAAGACTTCAATGTCATCAAGGTGGCCCAGACTGCAACCGCCTTGCAACGCGCTGGCGTCCCAGTCAATCTGGGTGCACATGGTCAGCGTGAAGGCCTGGCCGCACATTGGGAATTATGGACTCTGGTCAAAGGTGGCATGACCCCGATGGAAGCGATACGCAGTGGTACCATCAATGGCGCACGTTATCTGGGCATGGATAAGGACATAGGCTCTCTGGAAGTCGGCAAACTGGCTGACCTGATGATTATTGATGGTGATGTCCTCAAAGACATACAGCAATCAGACAAACTCAGTCATGTCATGCTGAATGGACGTTTGTATGAATCTGCTACCTTGAATGAAGTGGGTAAGACCAAAAAAGTGCGTAAGCCTTTCTTTTTTGAAGGCAAGAGCGGCGGTGAAATGCCAATAGAGGCCGATGAGCATGCGCACGGCCACTGATATTGATAAAAACCACTAACTGCATCAGGAATGAAAAATGCAGCTATTGAAAAATAGCTGCATTTTTTACATCTTCTCACAGTCAAGATATACAGTTTCTTATAACGATTAAAGCGGCCTGTATCCTAAGTTGCTGGTGGCATGTGTCACAATAGCGGCTTGACGCATTAGTCTGGTGCATTTTATATTGCTTTAATGATATTAAGTTGCCGGCTTTGCAGCTTTGATTCTATGTCCAACCATCTGGAGTTCTATCATGTTTCAGCACGTCGAAGCCTATCCTGGCGATCCTATCTTGTCTTTGAACGAGGCCTTTGGTAAAGACCCTCGCACCAACAAGATCAATTTGTCTATCGGTATTTATTTTGACGATGCTGGCAAGATTCCCATGCTGCCATCCGTACGTGCAGCAGAACACAAGGTCGTGGCAGATGCTGGTGCCCGTCCTTATCTGCCGATGGAAGGCGCAGCAAATTTCCGCACGGCTGTGCAGGAACTTTTGTTTGGCGCAGATAGTGCTGCAGTCAAAGCTGGCCGTGTTGTAACTATCCAGGCGGTGGGTTCCAGCGGTGGTCTGAAGGTGGGCGGTGATTTCATCAAACGTTATTTCCCAACATCGACCATGCTGGTCAGCGATCCTACCTGGGATAATCACAAGGCCGTATTCGAAGGTTGTGGTTTGACTGTCAAAACCTATCCTTATTATGATGCTGCAACTGGTGGCTTGCGTTTTGATGCCATGATAGAAGCCTTGAAAGCCGCAGAAAAGAAAAGCATCGTCCTACTGCATGCCTGCTGCCACAACCCTACAGGTGTAGATCTGACGCAAGAGCAGTGGCAACAACTGGTGCCGGTATTGAAAGAGCGTGAACTGATCGCTTTCCTTGACCTGGCTTACCAGGGTTATGGCGACGGTATCGTCGAAGATGCCTATGCCGTGCGCTTGCTGGCTGACCAGGGCTTGAGCTTCTTCGTTGCGAATTCCTTCTCCAAGAGCATGAGCCTGTATGGCGAGCGTTGCGGTGCCCTGAGTGTAGTTTGCCCGGATGCGGCACAGGCAGTGAATGTACTGGGCCAGATGAAGGCAACGATACGCCGCAATTACTCCAATCCACCTCTGCATGGTGGTCAACTGGTAGCCCGCGTACTGAGCGATCCTGAATTGCGCCCTATGTGGGAAGCAGAAGTCGTCGCCATGCGCGATCGTATCCAGCTCATGCGCCGTAAATTGCATGATGTACTGAGTGCAAAATTGCCAGGCCGTGATTTTAGTTATTTCCTGACCCAGCGCGGCATGTTCAGCTACACAGGTTTGACGGCTGAGCAGTGTGATCGCCTGAAAGAAGAGTTCGGCGTTTATCTGGTCCGTTCTGGCCGTATGTGTATTGCCGGTTTGAATACTGGTAATGTTGAAGCGACTGCGAATGCAATCGCGGCTGTTTTAGGCTGATTGTCATTGTCCCTGTCCGCACATCTTGCGGGCAGGGACTTTCATCGTTGTGGCTTTATATGAAAAATAGTTACCTGTTATCTTTGCTGGTGTTTTTGACCGCAAATGCTTCTTCTGCTGAACTGGTTTATAAAACCTATGTGAATGGTCGATATGGTTTTTCGATAGATTATCCAGATTACCTTATTCCTCAAGGAGAAGCTGCCAATGGCGATGGTCAGTTGTTTTTATCAAAAGATGGAGAAGCTGAGCTGCGCGTTTATGCCAGAGCCTGCATAGAAGAATGGGATACGACTCCGGCAGAATTCCTTAAGAAAGCAGAAACAGAAAAAGTAAAAGAAGGCAGGGTCATTTCTTATCGCGCCAAAGGAAAAGGTTTTGCCGTTGTCTCTGGCACCAAGGGCAAGCAGATTTATTACGATAAATTGCTGACGACCGGTAACTGGTGCACTTTCTTCCAATGGAATTACGCTGTCAGTAACAAAGAGAAATATGATGAGGCAACCAGGCTCATCGCCAACTCTTTCAAGTCCTGATCTTTCTATCTTGAAATAGAAAGATCATCAAAAAAATTATCAAAAAAGATAATTCTTGCGATGATAAATTCAACTCCCAATGTTAATATGGCATCTCTGTCATTTTCATTCCATGTGGAGTAGTCATGAAGCCAGCAGTGCAATTATTGTGGCGGATGCGTGTATACCTGCTGGGGCTTTGTATTGCGCTCTCAGGGTGCGCAACCCAACTTGCACCAGCTTATGACAAAACAGTGGTTGATGGCTTGGCCGCCGTCAATACTGACACCATGATTTTACTCGCCAGCGTGTCTAACGGCAGCGATAAAAACAGCTTCCCCTCCCGCGTTGATAATTACAATTCACTGATTGGACGGCTGGATGCACTGAGTTTGCAGGCCGGTGCCCGGCCCATGCCAAAAAACAAGGTGACCGATACCATTAATCAATTACTTGATAAACGTGGCAGCCCAGCCATGTCTGGTGATGACAGCACACCGCCTAGCGCCTATGCCATCAAAAAAGTATCGGAAACCCTGAGTAAAATGCGTGATGTTGATCGTTTGCAAGGCGTGACCGCTTATGAAGCACAGGCTTTCAAGGGGCAGGCCGTGATCTATCTCGATCAGGCAATTACGTATGAAAATTTCTTGCAGCGTTAATCTGGGGGCATAAATATGGCACTTGATATTGATCAACTCGTGGCTGATATGCAAGCCGCAGCTTCTGGTGTCTTGCAGGCTGACGTGACGACCTTGCGCGGATTCACGCAGCAGCAGGTAAAAGCCATAGCACAACAGGCAGGACTGGTCAGTACTGGCATATTGACCAAGCAGATTACGCCAGAAACCCAGCAGTTTTTCCTGGATGGCCTGGAGGACATGGCCTTAAGCTTCGCTAAAACCTTGCGGGGTTTGCTGATGATCACCATAGAAAAAGTCTGGAATGCAGTCGTAGGCGTACTCTGGTCTGCAATTTCCAAGGCGACCAATCTGGTATTGCCTGTACCGGTCATGAATTCTTGAAGTTTCTTGGCACATTCCTAAGCCGATTTTTCTAAGACAAACTGCAAGAATTTTCATTGCATCCCACGGCATGCTTGGGTTTGCTTTCATTCGCGCTGACAAGCTCTACTGTAGCATCTGTCTCTGCCACCAACTGACCCAGCATGCTGCCTAATTTGAGATCATCAATGTGGCCAAAGTGATGAAATCTGATGCGTCCCTGCCGGTCTATGAGCAAGATACTTGGTGTGCCGCGCAAGCCATATTTCTGCATGCTCAAAGGTATTCCACTGACAGGATCTGGCATGTCGACGGCAATCGGGAAGCGCAAACGATATTCATGGATAAAAGCTTTTAAGGCGTCTTTACCCATCGCATGGTGATGCTCAAACACCGTGTGCAATCCTATCACCGCAAGTTCTTGCTGCGAAAATACATTTCTTATTGCACTTGCCTGTGGTAAACCATGCGTGACACAGGCAGGGCATAGCATTTGAAAACTATGCAGGGATACGACTTTGCCGCGCAGGGATTGTAAGCTCATTGCGGTATCAGTGTTAAGCCAATCCGATGTGATAAGTTCAGGTGCTATGCTATTGATCATAGACATTTTTATTCTTTCCATTTTATTTGAATTTATCTGAGCAAGGTGCGGAGTTATCCGCACCTTTAAAAACTGATTAATTTTTGCTGGCTGCGTTCAGCTTGATTTTGGGAAAATCAACCGGGACGTCCAGTGCCACATTGATATAGTTGGTGTACAGATTGAGAGCGACGTGCGCCATAATTTCAACGATATGTTCATCGTTATAACCATGTGACCGTAAAGCTTCCACATCGTCTTTATTGATTTGGGCTCGCTTGCTGACTACCTTCAGTGCAAATTTCAGTACGGCGTCGGTTTTCGCGTCATGTGAATTGCCTGACTGGGCTGCCGCCATTTCTGCGGCACTGGCACCTGCTTTTTGTCCCAATACGGTATGTGCTGCCAGGCAGTATTCGCACTGATTCTGGTTTGCTATGGCAACTGCAATTTGCTCTCCCAGTTTTGCTGGAATAACACCATTGCCCAGGGCCGCAAACGCAGACCACATGCTATTAAGGGCTGCAGTAGAGTTGGCGACAGCGCGGAACATATTTGGTGTGGCGCCAAAGGCAGTATTGACGTCATTCAAAATGACATGACGAGTACCAGAAGTTTCTTTGAGATTAATGAGTTGGACGTGGGACATGGTGATTCCTTGTTGGTTTGTGGTTTCGACTTATTGATTGAATTTACCTGGCAGGCTGAGATTGCCTGAGGCGACTTTGAAAACATTGGTCACGCAAAGTAGCGGTGCGTGGACACTGGCATTGACGCGCAGGGCAGCAGTGACCCCATCAAAACCAGTAGATTGAATGCTGGCAATATCATCGAAGGGCACGCGAACTTCCAGTGTCTTGCCTTTGAATGTGGGGCTCCAGCCAGGGCTGTCTATAAGTATTGGCAAGCCAGGCCAGGTTTTGGGCAGGCGGGGTTTGCTACCCTCGGGAATATCAACAACTTTCAGCGCATCTTTGCCGCAAGCCTGGTCGGGCTGCAAGACTACCCAGTGTGAGTGCCAGACATTGCCATCATTGTTGGGATTGCCATCGCCGTTTTCATCAAACAACGGGGTGTCATCAAAGTCTGGGTGCGAAGTTACTGCAAAAGCCAGGATGCCATTTTTAGGCTCGAAACCTACTACGGATGGGTCCAGAGTGGTTGGCCAAACATAAGAGAAAACAGAGCTGCCCGCGAGCTTGCCTGATTTGGCGGGCCTGGTTTTACCAGCTTTGCCTGAGACAGCAATATGAAAAATTGCCACTTTGCCTTCAGTCGTGATCTTGGTATGGAAAATATCAAAATCAGGTTTGATCTTGCTGCTGGCTTCAGTTTGTATACCACCCTGATGTGCGTGATCATGAGCAGCAGCCCAGTGCGTTGAATTTGTCACGGCCAGGCTGAGACCAAAACCAAGACTGAGGCAGAGTTTTTTGTATCTGTGTTCCATGTTTATCTTTCAAATGTCATGTGACGGTTCTGTTTATTGCGCGCATTGCAGGCTAATTTTTATGCGCGTACTACTCAAATCCGATGCAAGAACCACAGCATCAAATATTATTGATAGGACTCCTAATTAAATGAGTTAAAAAAATAGGCGATCTGCCTTGGCTAACTCATCTTCAGCTATTCCATTCTTATTTATTTCGGTTTTTATTTCATTTCTATTTTTTTCCAGTTACTGCGAATGGTGTTGCTTGCCGTTTGTTGATGTTCAGGGCAGTCCAGGCGCAATTGCTCTTTGCGTAAAGGGGCATCCACCAGGGCACAATGGTGGGGTGCGAGCACATCGTCGTGTCTGTCCGGCATGAAGTGTGCACAAGTGACACAGGCGCGGATGTCGGGAAAATGTTCGGCTTGCTGCAATTTGCCTATCAGGTTCAGCAGGCTGGTAAAAGTTTGCTCCTGTGCCGCAGGTGACAATTGCGCTATGGCTTCGCTGGCAAAACCGGTTGCACCAGCTATTTTTTTGACCAGGGCATGACCATCAGCAGTGAGTCTCAAGGCAATGGCGCGACCATCGTCTGGTGCACGGGCTTTTTCTACCAAGCCTTTGGCAGTCAATGAACTCACCGAGTCGCTGGCACTGGCCGTGCTGACGCCCAATTGCTCGGCTATCCATGACAGCCTGACAGCATCTTTGCGCGCGGCCAACATGTCTATGATATCGACTTGAGTAGGGTTCAAACCTTCAGATGTGGCGAACTGCCAGGTGCCGGAGCGCAATACACCGGCAATTCTGGCAATCGCATCCAGTATGCGTTCACTGGTTGCTGGCGTTTCGTCCCAATGATGGTTGGCTGGCTTTTTCATGAGGGCATTATGGCGCAATAAAATAAATATGTAAAGGAGTCCTAATTAAATTGTTTGTGCTTTGACTTATTATGGATTTGCCTGCTTCTATGATTGGGTTTTATCAGTGCAGTTGAAGCCGAATGCATCCGGTGCTGAAATCAGGTACTGAAGGTGGAAACACTTAACTGATCTTCTGCTATGTTAATCCATTGGGTGCAAGCGTGTTTCAGCTTTTCTGGACTGTCGTTGGTGTAAGCATTAATGCGGGGAATATCGCTGCTGGTATTTATCAGATCACGTTCAGTTAGCAAACGCTGTATTTGGGATGCAACGGCTTTTCCAGTATCAATGAGTGTGATGGGTTCACCGTCAGGAATATACGCAGACGTGAGTTCCTGTATGAGCCTTGCTACAAAAGGATAATGGGTGCAACCCAGGACCAGTGTATCGACTTTTGCATCAAGCAAAGGGTTCAGATATTTTTTCAGCAAAAGCCGGGTTTGATCTGCATTTGCTTCGGCTTTTTCTATTTGATCGACCAGGCCTACGCAGGCTTGCGGAATGAATTCCACGCCAGTCTCTGCACTTAACTTTGTGCTCAAGTGCTGATATTTTTCGCTTTGAATTGTGGAAAGGGTGGCCAGCACGCCGACTTTTTTTGTCTTGCTGAGCAGGCTTGCTGGTTTCAAGCCAGGTTCCATGCCAACAATAATGAGGTCAGGGTAATGCAAGCGCAGGTGCTTGATGGCGGCGGCAGTAGCTGTATTGCAGGCAACTACCAGAGCCTTGATTTTCTTGCTCAGCAAAAAATCTGTAACGGCGATGCTACGCTCCAGAATCTCTGCACTGGTCTTGTCACCATAAGGTGCAAAACCTGAATCTGCCGCATAGAGCAATGCTTCATGTGGCAGGGTCTGGCGTATGTGCTGCAATACTGACAAGCCACCAAGGCCAGAATCAAATACCCCAATCGGAGCAGAGCGTGCAAATTCCTCTGATGTCATCGGGGTATTTATTCCTGTTTCAGCCAGTAATATTCAACAATAATCAGCATGCGATCAGGATGCACTGACAGGAATAATGCCTATCTTCGCTTGCCATTCTTTAGGGCCGGTATTGTGTACAGATGTACCGCTGGAATCAACCGCAACCGTGACTGGCATATCGACGACATCAAATTCATAGATCGCTTCCATGCCCAGGTCAGCAAAACCAACTACGGTCGCTGATTTGATGGCCTTGGAAACCAGGTAAGCTGCACCTCCGACAGCCATCAGGTAGGCTGACTGGTGTTTGCGTATGGATTCTATGGCGACCGGGCCGCGTTCTGCCTTGCCTATCATCGAGATCAGGCCGGTTTTTTCCAGCATCATGTCGGTAAATTTATCCATACGGGTAGCGGTAGTCGGGCCAGCCGGGCCAACTGCTTCATCACGTACGGGATCAACCGGGCCTACGTAGTAAATCACGCGGTTGGTGAAATCGACAGGCAATGACTCGCCCTTGGCCAGCATGTCCTGAATGCGCTTGTGGGCTGCATCGCGGCCAGTCAGCATTTTGCCGTTCAGGAGCAAGGTCTGGCCTGGTTTCCAGGAAGCGACTTCTTCCTTGGTCAGGGTGTTCAGATCGACGCGTTTGGATTTTTCTGTGTCAGGTGCCCAGCTTACATCTGGCCAGTCAGACAGTTTTGGTGGTTCTATATAGCTGGGGCCAGAACCATCAAGCACAAAATGCGCATGACGGGTCGCCGCGCAATTAGGGATCATCGCAACGGGCTTGGATGCAGCATGGGTAGGGTACATATTGATCTTGACGTCGAGCACTGTCGTCAAGCCACCCAGGCCTTGTGCACCTATGCCCAGTGCATTGATTTTGTCGCACAGTTCTATACGCAATTCTTCAGTTTTGTTTTGCGGGCCGCGTTGCTTGAGCTCATACATGTCGATGTCATCCATCAAGGATTCTTTCGCCATCAGCATGGCTTTTTCTGCAGTACCGCCTATACCTATGCCCAGCATGCCTGGCGGACACCAGCCTGCACCCATGGTCGGTACTGTTTTCATGACCCAGTCAATCAGGGAATCAGAAGGGTTCAGCATGACGAACTTGGTTTTATTTTCAGAACCACCGCCTTTTGCTGCGACTTTGACATCGACTGTGTCGCCAGGAACCAGCTCCATGTGCACTACAGCAGGTGTGTTGTCCTTGGTGTTTTTGCGTTCAAAGTGCGGGTCAGCGACGATAGAGGCGCGCAGTTTATTGTCTGGGTCGTTATAACCACGACGCACACCTTCATTGACTGCATCAATGATGGAACCGCTGAAGCCTTCAAAGCGTACGCTCATGCCTATCTTCAGGAATACATTGACGATACCTGTGTCCTGGCAAATCGGGCGTCGGCCTTCTGCGCACATGCGCGAGTTGGTCAGAATTTGGGCAATCGCATCTTTTGCTGCTGGGCTTTGCTCTGCTTCATAAGCGCGCGCCAGATGGGCGATATAGTCGGCTGGATGATAGTAACTGATGTATTGCAGCGCGGCGGCTACTGATTCGATCAGATCGTCTTGCTTGATGACTGTCATGATTTGGCTCTGGGCTAGGTGAAAGAAAACTGGTATTACAGATATTACAGCTGATAATTAAAAGTAAATTACTCAAACTTGTGTGTGCTGCATGACGGAATCATTCATTGCCAAGCAGCTCTTGTTGTTAATTGTAGTTGCTAGTCTGCGACTCTCAATAGGTAACTATCAATAGGCAACTATCAATGTTTATCGGCCGCCAGTGCGGTATCCGTCATGATGCGATCGCAATGCGCAATTGCCAGGGCAGACAACAAAAACACCATATGTATGCCAGTCTGGGCAAGTATGACTTGACCGTCGTAATTGCCTGCATTGATAAAAGTCTTTAATAAATGGATGGATGAAATTCCAATAATCGCCATGGCCAGTTTGACTTTAAGTACTGATGCATTGACATGAGACAGCCATTCAGGCTGGTCAGGATGTCCATCCAGGCCCAGGCGAGATACAAAAGTCTCATAACCGCCAATAATGACCATGATGAGCAGGTTGGAAATCATGACGACGTCAATCAAGCCAAGCACGACCAGCATAATGGTGGTTTCTGTGAGTTTGCTTGGTCTCGTGCCACCAGTGGAAACGGCGTCCAGAATATGCTTCAGCGCGGATTCGTTACCCATTGCTGCACCTATCAAATCCACCAGTTCTACCCAGAAGTGAAATACATAAACGCATTGCGCAAGTATTAATCCGAGATAAAGTGGTAGCTGCAGCCAGCGGCTAAAGAAAATCAGGCTGGCAAGGGGAGATAGTTTGGCTGAGGCAACTGGTTTGGTCATGTCGGCAATCGTTGGTGGAAAGGGCAGTTTTTAACGCAAGCCCGTATTTTACATGTGCAGGGCCTGCTCGTGTAGCGCGGCAGAGATGGCTATGTCAATATCAGGTATGTAGTGGAGATGTAATGGTATCTTTGTGGTATCATTTTTCAAAAGTGCAAGCGTAAGGCTTGAGTAAGTCTCCAAGTTTATGGTTTGCCCTGTGCTTAAAGGTGATAATTACTGCCACAATCTGGTGCAATGCCAGCTTGGGGTGAAGCTGTAGTGAAGATTTTAATCTAACGATAACAAGCTGGAGATAACAATGTCTGACCTCAACGCTGCGCAAGCTGAAGCTAAAACAGAATCCCGCGTTTTTTACCCACCGGCCGCATTTGTTGCCAATGCAGCTATCCCAAGTATGGAAGCGTATAACGCACTATGCGAAGAAGCTGAACAGGATTACGAAGGTTTCTGGGCGCGTCTGGCACGCGAAAACCTGCACTGGCACAAAGATTTCAGTACGGTATTGGACGAATCCACCGCACCCATGTACAAATGGTTTGAAGATGGTTTATTGAACGTGTCTTACAACTGTCTGGATGTGAATCTGCAAAAAGGCAATGGCGATAAAGTAGCGCTGATTTTTGAGGCGGATGGTGGAGATGTCACCAAGGTAACGTACAAGGATTTGCATGCAAAAGTCTGCCAGTTTGCCAATGGCTTGAAGTCTCTGGGTATCAGTAAGGGCGACCGTGTTGTGATCTACATGCCCATGTCCGTTGAAGGCGTGGTTGCCATGCAGGCCTGCGCACGCATTGGTGCGACACACTCTGTGGTGTTTGGTGGCTTCTCGGCAAAATCCCTGCAAGAACGTATTGTGGATGTGGGGGCGGTTGCTGTTATCACTGCCGATGAACAAGTCCGTGGCGGCAAGCATTTGCCGTTGAAAGCGATTGTGGACGAAGCGCTGGCTTTGGGCGATTGCGAAAAAGTAAAAAGCGTTGTCATCTATAAGCGTACGGGTGGCAATGTCAATGTTGCGGCTGGTCGTGATTTGTGGATGCATGAGCTGGTGGCTACGCAATCGGCAGTTTGCGAACCTGAATGGGTCAGTGCAGAACATCCTCTGTTCATACTCTATACATCAGGCTCTACCGGCAAACCAAAAGGTGTGCAACATTCGTCGGGGGGGTATTTGTTGTGGGCTATCCTGACGATGAAATGGACGTTTGATATCAAACCGTCGGATGTGTTCTGGTGTACTGCCGACATAGGCTGGGTCACTGGCCACACCTATATTACCTATGGCCCACTGGCGGCTGGCGCTACTGAAATCGTGTTTGAAGGCGTACCTACCTTCCCGAATGCCGGGCGTTTCTGGAGCATGATAGAAAAACACAAGGCCACCATTTTCTATACTGCGCCAACAGCGATACGTTCGCTGATCAAGGCTGCGGATGCTGACGCCAATATCCACCCCAATAAATATGATTTATCCTCCCTGCGCTTGCTGGGCTCTGTTGGTGAGCCTATCAATCCTGAGGCCTGGATGTGGTACTACAATAATATTGGCCGCACCAATTGCCCGATTGTCGATACCTTCTGGCAGACAGAAACAGGCGGTCATATGATGACGCCATTGCCAGGTGCGACACCTATGGTGCCGGGTTCCTGCACCTTGCCTTTGCCAGGCATCATGTCGGCCATTGTTGATGAAACTGGCCATGATTTGCCGAACGGGCAGGGTGGTATCCTGGTTGTTAAACGTCCATGGCCGTCAATGATACGGACGATCTGGGGTGATCCTGAGCGCTTCAAGAAAAGTTACTTTCCTGAAGAATTCGGCGGCAAAGTATATCTGGCCGGCGACGGCGCGATACGCAATAAAGATACCGGTTATTTCACTATCACTGGGCGCATTGATGATGTACTGAATGTATCCGGTCACCGCATGGGCACGATGGAAATTGAATCTGCCCTGGTGGCGAATCCGCTGGTCGCAGAAGCTGCCGTAGTTGGCAAGCCTGATGATACTACTGGCGAAGCGATTTGTGCCTTCGTGGTATTGAAGCGTACACGTCCAACGGGTGATGAAGCCAAACAAATTGCGACCGAATTGCGCAACTGGGTGGCGAAAGAAATTGGCCCTATCGCCAAGCCCAAGGAAATCCGCTTTGGTGATAATTTGCCCAAGACACGTTCCGGCAAGATCATGCGTCGCTTGCTGCGTGTATTGGCCAAGGGTGAAGAAATTACCCAGGATATTTCTACTTTGGAAAATCCAGCTATTCTGGAGCAACTGAAGCAAGCGCAATAAGCAAGTGCATTAATTGAGTCGTAAAAAAATGGCGCTGCACTGCAGCGCCATTTTTATCATTGCGTCTTGTTTATCGATTAGTGCGTGACATATACACCAGGCGTTCAAATAAATGCACATCCTGCTCATTTTTCAGCAGGGCACCATGCAAGGGAGGGACGATGGCCTTGTTGTCCTTGCTGCGCATCGCTTCTGCCGGTATATCTTCTGCCAGCAAAAGCTTTAACCAGTCTATGAATTCTGAAGTGGACGGTTTTTTCTTGAGGCCAGCAACGTCACGGATTTCGTAAAAAGTTTGCAGTGCCTGTGCCAGTAAATCGGATTTCAATTTGGGGAAATGCACATCAACGATCTTTTGCATTGTTTCCTTGTCAGGGAATTTGATGTAATGGAAGAAACAGCGGCGCAAGAAGGCGTCTGGTAGCTCTTTTTCATTGTTGGACGTAATGATGACCAGCGGACGATGTTTGGCGCGCACCATCTCGCGAGTTTCATAGACATAAAACTCCATGCGGTCCAACTCACGTAACAAGTCATTAGGGAATTCTATGTCGGCTTTATCGATTTCATCGATAAGCAAAACTACAGGCTCGTCAGCAGTAAAAGCCTGCCACAGCACGCCTTTGATGATGTAGTTGTGGATGTCCTTGACGCGTTCGTCACCGAGTTGGGAATCACGCAGGCGCGAAACAGCATCGTATTCATACAAACCCTGCTGCGCCTTGGTAGTGGATTTGATATGCCACTGCATCAGGGGCATGTTCAGGGCAGCAGCGACTTCTTCTGCCAGCATGGTCTTGCCTGTGCCTGGTTCACCTTTGATCAAGAGTGGGCGTTGCAGACTCAGGGCAGCATTGACTGCCAGTTTCAAATCATCAGTAGCGACATAATTGTCGGCACCGTCAAAGCGTAAAGTAGTTGGCGCTTGTGTCATGGATATAAACTCGACGTGTAGGGTTGCTTGAGAGTGTAAAGAGTATAAGCGAGAATTTGTACTCTTGTGAACGGCTGTTCTTTTTTCTGTGCAGGCAACGCAGAAAGGCAATAACTTTTTTACTCGGAGTTGCGTAAGTGCAGCTTTTTTGCCCTTTGGAGAGGCGCGTGTACCAGGTTTTTTACGCAAATTTGATTGTAATCAGCTAAAATGCTGAGTTATATCAAAACACTGAATTTATTGATCTGCCTGCTAATTAATAATCGCTAATATGAAAAAATTGTTTGCACTCCTCGCTATGGCGAGCCTCGCTCAAGCTGCTACTGCGGCAGATCCGGTTGGCAATCCTAAAGATGCTGCTGATAAAAAAATCGCGATGTGTATTGGTTGCCATGGTATTCCTGGCTACAAAGCGAGCTTCCCTGAAGTGTATCAGGTGCCTATGATAGGCGGACAATCCGCCAAATACATAGAGAGTGCTTTGAAGGCCTACCAAAAAGGTGATCGCAAGCATCCATCCATGCGCGGTATTGCTGGCAGTTTGACAGAGCAGGACATCGCAGATCTGGCGGCATATTACTCTCAACAAAAATAAGAATAGGACAGGATCATGAAGAAAACTCTGTTGATGGCAACTTTGTTGTCCACCTTGTCTTTCGCAGCTCATGCGGGCGGCAATATAGAAGCTGGTAAAGAAGCAGCAAAAAAATTCAATTGCGCTTCTTGCCATGGCGATAATTATTCCAAGCCTATCGATCCCAGCTATCCTAAGTTAGCTGGTCAGCACGCCGATTACATTGCCCAGGCTTTGCACGCTTATCAGCGTGGAGGTGATGCAGCAAATGGCCGCTCCAATCCAACCATGGCTACACAGGCCAAGGCATTGTCAAATCAGGATATACAAAATATCGCCGCGTACCTGCATAGCTTGCCAAGCGAGCTGGTGTTGAAGAAATAAGTTCTTGCAAAAGCAGTTTTTTGCTTGATACAAAAAAAGCCACGATGATTCGTGGTTTTTTTTGTATCTTTGCGCTTTAGGATGCCTGCTTCTTTCTTATGACTGTTTGCCTATTTCAAGACGAAAAAAAACCGGCTAAAAGCCGGTTTTTCTTAAGTAATTAAAAATTACTTGGAAGCAGATGCAGAAGCTGCTGCTGGAGCGGAAGCTGCTGCAGATGCTGCAGGAGCTGCGCCAGATGCTGCAGCTGCGTCAGAAGCTGCTGCAGGAGCTGGAGTTGCTGCTGGGGCTTCTGCTGGAGTAGATGCTGGTGCTGGTGCTGTTGCAGATGCGGAAGCTGCTGGAGCGGATGCTTCAGGAGCTTTTTTCTCGCCGCAAGCAGCCAGAGTCAATGCCAACAGGGAAACGAGCAAGAGTGATTTTTTCATGTTTGTACTTTCAATAAATAGATCAAAAAAGAAGATCAAAACTTTGCGATGAATAATTACCGGTAATTATCGCTCTATAGGTTAATTCGCGAGCTTCTCGCCAAAACGACATTCGGCCCCTACGAAAGTTTCCTAACCCGGAATTATAATGATTTTTCCATTAATGGAATAGGCATAGATGCATTTTTGCACTCAAATCAATCATTATTTCTAGACAAGACGCTATTTTTAGTAGGAAATTTCAGGTTTTCCATGAAAATAAACTACTTTTAGGAAGAAAATTTTCTTTCATATTTCAAAATAATGACGCGTTGCAGCAATCATTGACGTAGATCCAGCCAGCCGTCTTCATACCAAAGGCAAAAAGTTTCTATCGCATCTGCGGAAATATTCGCCAGATCAGCGCCGTCCAACTCTCTTTGATTTGCTAATTTGTTCAGACAAATTTTGTCTTCTTTGCCAACGGCGAACGACTCTCCGTTGATAAACACATGTTTGCCTTTATATAACATCAGCGACTTGCGCGATAGCTTCAGACCATTTTTCAGGGCAGACTGATGGAAACGTTTAGGTGCAAGTGGTTTTTCCGGTCCGGTGAAGAAAACACTGGGTTTGGGTTCGGTCAGGTGTTCACCCAGGAAAATGAGTACGTCATCGTCAGTAAATTGAATCTTGGCAATTTCTTCAGCAACCTGTTCCAGCATTTCATTGCTGATTTCTGCCGGTTTGGCGCTGACTTTCAGGTCAGGGTCTGCATATCGTCCTGGCAAGTCTATCGAGTCAGACATGAAGTGCAGGAAGGACTCCCCCAGTTCCTGGTAAGACGGCGCACGGAAACCTATGGAGTAAGTCATGCACTCACCGATGGCGACGCCGTCATGTGCATATTTGGGCGGCAAATACAACATGTCGCCCGGCTCCAGCACGAATTCCTGCTCAGCCTTGAAATTGCGCAAAATCTTGAGGGGCATGCCATCAATCAGCGTCAGGTCTTTTTGTGCACCTATGCGCCATTTGCGCTGACCATGTGCCTGCAGCAGGAATACATCATAAGAATCAAAATGCGGGCCAACGCCACCACCGTCAGCGGCAAAGCTGATCATCAGGTCATCAAGTCTGCTGTCAGGGATGAAGCGGAATTGCCTGAGCAGCGCATCAGCCTTGTCATCATGCAAATTAACGCCTTGGACAAGTAGGGTCCAGTCTTTCTTTTCCTTGACTGGTATGCTGGTTTGCGGGCCAGACTTCATTTCCCAGTGTTTGTTGAAAAAGCTGATAAGCCTGGATTCAATATCGTCACGGCCAGCCATGTCAAACAAATCATCTTTTGGGATCAGTGGCTGGAAGTCAGGGATAGCCTGGCGTATAAGCAAGGGCTTCTTGTGCCAGTATTCGCTGAGAAATTCTTCTGCTGTAATGCCGCCCAGCAGGGGCAGGGGAATGGTATTTTTTTTCATGCCCGCATTATAGGCCGAGGCAAAGGACTCGACTAGACAGGTATAATCGCAAGGCAAATAAATTTTTAAGGAATTGCTATGAAGATAGGCAAAAATTCAGTTGTTACTGCAGTCTATACCTTGAAAGACGCACAAGACAATCTGATAGAAGAAGGTCAGGAGCCTATGGTTTACCTGCATGGCGGGTACGATAATGTGTTTCCCAAGATAGAAGAAGCTCTGGAAGGCAAGGAAAAGGGCTTCAGCACGATTATCCAGCTCAACCCTGAAGACGCGTTTGGTGATTACGATGCTGCCCTGGTGAAAGTGGAATCGCGTGACCGCTTCCCATCGCCACTGGAAGTCGGCATGCAGTTTGAAGGCATGCCAGAAGAATCGGATGACGATGCCGATGAAGACAATGCCCATATTTTTACCGTCACGGATATTGCTGACGATAAAGTCGTGCTTGATGGCAATCACCCGCTGGCAGGCATCGCCTTGCGCTTTAGTCTGACGGTAGAAGATGTGCGTGCCGCTTCTGATGAAGAAGTCGCCCACGGCCATGTGCATGGTGCCCACGGTCATCATCACGACGAAGATGATGAGGATGACGAAGGTACTGGCGATGAATATCGCAGCCACCCTTTGCACTAAGCAGGAATAAAAAATGCCGCTGATTGATCTCAGCGGCATTTTTCATTTGAAGGGACTTGTTTAATGAGGAGACTTGTTTAAATCAGGCCTGCTTTGCCAGGTTTTTTAATTCATACAAGGCTGCCAATGCTTCCCTTGGCGTCATTCTATCCGGGTCCATGGTGTCAAGCGTATCCAGCAATTCAGTATTGATTGGAGCCTGTTCCACGACTTCAGCTTCTGGCGCAGAGGCTGCTGAAGAGAATAAATCAAACTGTGGCGTCGATTGCAGTGATTGCGCTTCCAGATCAGCCAGATGCTTGCGCGCAGAGCGAATAACTGGCTGAGGTATGCCAGCCAGTTGCGCCACCTGCAAACCATAGCTTTGAGAGGCAGGGCCAGCCTGAACTGCATGCAGGAATACGATATTCTCTTTATGCTCAACCGCCGATAAATGCACGTTTTCTGCCGACGGGTGCACTTCAGGTAATTGCGTCAGTTCAAAATAATGCGTGGCGAACAGCGTGTAACTCTTGGATACCTGTATCAGATGCTTGGCAATTGCCCAGGCCAGGGCAAGGCCGTCAAAGGTTGATGTGCCGCGACCTACTTCATCCATCAATACCAGTGAATGGTCAGTCGCCCCATTCAGGATGGCTGCTGATTCTGTCATTTCCACCATGAAGGTAGAACGGCCACCTGCCAGGTCATCCGCCGCACCTATGCGCGTGAAAATGCGGTCTATCGGGCCTATCGTCACTTCAGTGGCTGGCACATAGCTGCCTACATAAGCGAGCAGCGTGATCAGGGCTACCTGGCGCATAAAGGTCGATTTACCACCCATGTTGGGGCCTGTGATCAGCAATAGTTTACGCTCGGCAGAAAAATCACAATCATTGGCGATAAAGCGTTCTATCTGGTTTTCGACCACCGGATGGCGACCCTGGACGATATGCAGGGTCGGCTCATCCACCAATTGCGGCGCGCACCAGTTATTTTTGGTGGCATGCTCAGCCAGGCTGACCAGGGTGTCGAGTTGGGCAATCGCATTCGCCACTCTTTGCAGCAGGGGTACTTGTGGCAGCAAGTCTTGCAGCAGGCGTTCATACAGCATTTTTTCACGCACCAGTGCACGTTCCTGTGCTGACAATGCCTTGTCTTCAAAAGCCTTCAATTCTGGCGTGATATAGCGCTCAGCATTTTTGAGAGTCTGGCGACGACGATAATTGTCCGGCACTTTATCGGTTTGACCATTCGTGACTTCAATATAAAAACCGTGCACACGGTTATATTCGACGCGCAGATTGGCAATGCCGGTACGTTCACGTTCTGATGCTTCCAGATCTATCAGGAATTGCCCGGCATTCTCAGACAGTGCGCGCAATTCATCGAGCTCTGCATCAAAACCAGTCGCGATCACACCCCCGTCCCGTACCATGGTCGCTGGTTGCAGCATCAAACCGCGTTCCAGCAAATCCAGGCATTCTGTTGGCGTGTCCAGGTCAGACAAGACCTTGGTCAGCAGACTGGTTTGATTGTCTGCAATACACAGGCTGACATAATTGCGCAAGCCTGGCAGGTTTTGCATGCCATCGCGTAGCGCGGATAAATCACGTGGGCGTGCCGATTGCAGGGCAATACGCGTAGTGATGCGCTCTATGTCAGGGATGGCTTTTAAAGTGGTCGCCAGGCCATCAGTGGAGTCTGCTTGTATCAGCGCCTTGATTGCATCATGACGTGCCCTGGCGACTGCCTGATCGCGGCGTGCATGGTGCAACCAGTGACGCAGCAGGCGTGAGCCCATGGCGGTACGGCAATGATCAAGTAAGGAAAACAAAGTAGGGGATTCTTGACCGCGCAGGGTCTCTGTCAATTCCAGATTGCGACGTGTTGAGGTGTCCAGGCCTATAAATTCATGTTCACTCTCAACATTGAGAGTATTCACGTGCTTCAGGCCTCGGCCTTGCGTGCTTTCCGCATAGCGCAGCAATGCACCAGCGGCGCCTAGTGCCGCACTCAGGTTTTCTACCCCAAAGCCAGTCAATGAGGCGGTGCCCAATTGATCCTGCAAGGCTTTTTGCCCTTGCTTGACATCAAAGTGCCAGTCAGGCAATTCAGAGAATTTACCAGGGAGTTGCGTGTAATGCTCATCCAGCAAAAGCGTACCGGCAGACAGCAATACTTCAGCAGGGCTGATACGTTCAAGTTCCTGTTGCAGACGTTGCGGCAGGGATTTTTCATCCGTCGATACTTCCATCAACTTCAGGGCGCCACTGGCCAGTGACAGCCAGGCCAGGCCTATACTGACAGTTTTCCTTTGTTGCAGCATGCACAGCGACAGCAATGGACGGTCAGATTTCTCAGGCAACAAATCAGTGTCAGTCAGTGTACCCGGGGTGATGACACGCATGACTTTGCGCTCTACCGGCCCTTTGCTGGTCGCCGGATCACCTATCTGTTCGCAGATTGCCGCTGATTCACCTATCTTGACCAGCTTGGCCAGATAAGGCTCCAGGGAATGGAAAGGCACGCCAGCCATCTTGATTGGTTCGCCACCAGAGCTGCCACGCTGGGTCAGGGTGATGCCCAGCAAACGCGAAACTTTTTCGGCATCGCCAAAAAACAGTTCATAAAAATCGCCCATGCGATAGAACACCAGAGTTTCCGGATAGTCAGCTTTGATGCGCAGATATTGCTGCATCATGGGAGTATGTTGAGTTTCTTTTGCGGTCATAAGACTTTGATTTTATTCGTTTTGTTTTCTTGTTTTTTTGCTTGCTGATCGCCGGAATTTATGGTCGGTCAGCTCAAATTTGGTGCGCACCATATCATAGACGATTGCCTTGGTCTACGGTTGTCGGGCTTTATTGTTGAGATCAATAAATTGCAGGTCGTACAATTGACAGGTAAAAAAGCAAAATCTGTCTGAGATATTGTTAAAATCAAAAAAATTTGATGTTAACAATATCTTCCTAAGTATCGAAAGGGCGCTGGCGAATGGCGAATGAATTTATGTATGGGCACAGTACCGCCCTGATCGTGTTTCTGTTGTTGGTCAGTATGCTGATTGCCACGGAGCTTGCGTATAGAAATGGCTTGCGCAAACAGGCGGTGGCGAATGATGCGGCCAAGTCACAGATTAATACCCTGCAGGCTTCTATGCTGGGTCTGCTCGCCTTATTGTTGAGTTTTGCTTTTTCTCTGGCGCTGCAACGGTTTGATGAGCGCAATCAATCGGTAGTCAATGAAGCTAATGCAATTGGCACCACTTATTTGCGCACCCAGCTGTTACCCGTAAGCGTACGCGAGCAGACGAAGACCATGTTGAAGCAGTATATAGACCTGAGAGTAGAAGAAGGGCAGGTCAGTCTGGCAGATGTGGAAAAACGTGATGCCTTAATAAAAAAAACCAGCCAAATCTCGGATCAGTTGTGGGCGCTCGCCATGAAGTCTGTCGAGTTGGATAAGAGTGCTGTGACCAGTGGCATGTTTGTACAGTCGTTGAATGATACTATCGATGCATTTGGTAAAAGGGATGCTGGCTTGCAAAGGCATGTGCCCGAGACAGTTGTGTTGCTCTTATTGATTACCATCATCATGACAGCTGCGACTATAGGTTATGCTTCTGGCTTGACAGGGCAACGGGCGGTCTTTGCAACTTTGGCTTTGCAGATTCTGATCAGTATGGCGGTATTTTTAACCATAGATCTGGATCGCCCACGACGTGGTTTTATACAAGTGAGCCAGTTGAGCATGCTGAGCTTACAGCAGTCTGTACATGCGAGCAGTAATTAAATTTGTATAAAGCACAAAGGGCCAAAAAATGGCCCTTTGTTCTTTTAATCCTGCCAGCTAAGGATATCAGCCGTTACCACGGCTACCAGACCTACGCGGAGCTGACTGTTTTACCGCTGGTCTTGGGCCTGCTGGACGAGGTTTGGCTGCCTGTGGTGCCGCTGCCTTGCCCGGTGTGCGGGCTGGCTGTCCGCGGCCATTACCTGCAGGACGTTGACCTCTGCCACCACCACCACCGCGATGATCAAAGCTGCGTAATTGTATAGGTTCGGCCTTGGCATGTGGGTCAGGGATGAAGCCATCGATGATTTCTTGCGGTATCTGACGCTTGATGAGTTTTTCTATGTCTGCAAGCAATTTGAATTCATCAACGCAAACCAGGGAAACCGCTTCGCCGGTAGCGCCAGCACGGCCAGTGCGGCCTATGCGATGAACATAATCTTCTGGCACATTCGGCAAATCGTAATTGACGACGTGAGGCAACTGGTCAATATCAATACCGCGTGCTGCGATGTCGGTCGCTACCAGTACGGTCAGGCTGCCATCCTTGAATTCTGCCAAGGCCTTGGTGCGCGCAGACTGACTTTTGTTGCCGTGGATGGCCATGGCGGCAATGCCATCTTTGCCCAATTGCTCTACCAGTTTGTTAGCGCCATGTTTGGTGCGGGTGAACACCAGCACTTGTGACCATTGATGGGTCTTGATCAGGTGGGCCAGCATCGGGTGTTTTTTATCGCGATCGACCGGATGCACTTTTTGCGCGATGACTTCGACGGTAGAGTTGCGGCGTGCGACTTCTATCATCGCTGGGTTATCCAGCAGGCGGTCTGCCAGTGCCTTGATGTCGTCGGAGAAAGTGGCAGAGAACAGCAAATTCTGACGCTTGGCAGGCAAGATCGCCAGCACCTTTTTGATGTCATGGATGAAGCCCATGTCCAGCATGCGGTCTGCTTCATCCAGGACCAGAATCTCAATATTGCGCAGGTCTATCGTGCCTTGCTGGTGATGGTCTAGCAGGCGGCCTGGTGTTGCCACCAGAATATCGACACCTTGCTTCAATAATTTGATTTGCGGATTGATGCCAACACCACCAAAAATCACGCCAGAATTCAGTGACACATATTTACCGTAGGTATTGACGCTTTCTTCTACCTGAGCAGCCAGTTCGCGGGTTGGTGTCAATACCAGGGCGCGGATAGGGCGTCTGCTGGTTTTGTCTTTTGGTGCGTTGGCCGAAGTCGACAGGCGCTGCAAGATAGGCAGGGTAAAGCCAGCTGTTTTGCCTGTGCCAGTTTGTGCACCTGCCAGCAAGTCACCGCCTTTTATGACAGCAGGAATTGCTTGCTGTTGTATAGGCGTTGGAGATGTATAGCCTTGTTCGCTGACTGCGCGGACAATGTTCTCGGATAAGCCGAGTTCGTTGAATGATGCCATGTGGTTTTACTGTGTTTCTTTATGACCAGACTGATTTTCACCAGTCCGGAGAGAGGGGCGTCCCGCTAAATGCCAGCGGGACGTGAGAATTTACTTTTTAGCTGAAAACGGTTGCAATGCATTGACCATCTGGGCAAATACTTTGGGTGTGCCAGCCAATACATCACCTTTGTGCAAATAGTCGGAGTCACCAGAGAAGTTGCCGACGATACCGCCAGCTTCGGTGATGACGAGTGAGCCTGCAGCGATATCCCAGGGGGCCAGGCCTTTTTCAAAGAAGCCATCAAGGCGGCCAGTGGCGACATAAGCGAGATCCAGTGCAGCAGAGCCTGGCCTTCTCAGGCCTTGGCATTTGCTGGTCATGACTTTGAACATGGCCAGGTATTCATCCAGACCAGACAGGTCGCGGGATGGGAAGCCTGTGCCTATCAATGCATCAGCCAGTTTATCGCAGCGGGTGACGCGAATACGTTTGTCGTTCAGAAAAGCGCCGGCACCTTTGCTGGCCGTGAACATTTCATTGCGCGTAGGGTCGTAAATAACGGCTTGTGTAATCACGCCGCGTTGTTGCAGGGCGATAGAAACGCAATATTGTGGGAAGCCGTGGATGAAGTTGGTCGTGCCATCAAGTGGATCAATGATCCAGACATTATCATTTTCGTCGTGCAAATTAGCGGAGGCACCTGATTCTTCTGCCAGAATGGCGTGGTCAGGGTAGGCAGAGGTCAGCACCTCAATGATGGCAGCTTCAGCAGCCTGGTCGACTTCAGTCACGAAATCATTGAATTGCTTCTCTGTGACCTGGACACGGTCAAGATCAAAAGATGCGCGATTGATAATCGTCGCGCCACGACGAGCGGCTTTAACTGCCGTATTCAGCATTGGGTGCATAAGGTTTCCGATAAAATGGCAGCATGCAAACGACTATCCCTCAAAAAGAGTAAGGATGTCATTAAGATGCTAGACAAAAATGATAAAGAGCGTGCGTAATTCTTGTTCGACTGCCATCCGTCTGATAAATAAGACGTACAACAAGACGCACAACCGAATAAAAAATTAACGCGGGATACCGCTATTTTAAATGAACTTGCCCAAAACCGACACATCTCTTTTTCAGCGCCTGCGTTTCGTCCTGGTTGAAACTAGTCATCCCGGCAATATAGGTTCAGCCGCCAGAGCAATTAAAACCATGGGTTTTAGTGAGTTAGTGCTGGTAAAGCCGCGTTTTGCTGGCGCCCTGCAAAATCCGGAAGCTATCGCCCTTGCCAGCGGTGCGCAAGACATACTCGACAGTGCCCGTATCGTAGATCACATTGATGAAGCTTTGGAAGGATGTGAATATGTGGCGGCTGTCAGTGCCAGATTGCGCGAATTTTCACCGCCCATTCTTACTCCCAGAGTATTTGCTGAAACCATGGTGCAAAGTCAGCATGCCAATATTGGACTGATTTTTGGTAATGAACGATTTGGCCTTCCTAACGAGATCGTCATGAATTGCCATGCCCTCATCAATATTCCCGCCAATCCCGCTTATTCTTCTTTGAACCTGGCGCAAGCGATACAACTCTTATCTTATGAATGTCGCATGGCTGTTGATACTGGTGCGCCAGTTGCCGGGAATGTTGGCTTTCAAGGGCAGTTGGCAACCGTGAATGAAATAGATGGAATGTACACCCATCTGGAGCAAGCACTTGTAGCCATAGAGTTTTTGAATCCGGATAAGCCCAAGAAGCTGATGCCTCGCTTGAAGCGCATGTTATCACGTACGCAATTGGAGGTTGAGGAGGTGAATATCTTGCGTGGGATTGCGAATAAAATACTGGATGCCAGTAAAAAATAGACGGTGCCTGAAAAACAATAGAATTTCTGCTTTAATAAAATATCAACAAAGCATAAATAAGGCATAAATGATTTGAACTTTGTGTCTTTTTAGCAAATTGTATTAAGTGACTATATCCTGCATTTGCTATTGTTTTAAGACGTAGTTTTCCTTCAAATGTATCGAAAATACATTAAGAGTTTGATGTATGCTGAGGGAAACAGCAGGAGGTATTGTTGTTGCAATTGATAAATATGTTGAAATCAACAAACATTGTTACCTTTGTTTGCGTTTTACATTTGGTAACGACTTCAAGGATTGTTATAAAGCCAGTAAGATTGCAGTTAATATACATTCAGGAATAACAATTGATTTTCTGAAGTAATTACTTTCATTCTGAGGTCATTATTATTTTTGTTCCATTTCGCCGATCAACGTCATATCTGCTTTGCCTTGGTGCCCTGGCATCCGGCGCAACAGGGAATGCGTATGCACTGGGGTTTAGCAATCTGACTGTGCAGTCAGCACTGGGGCAGCAATTGCGGGCTCAGTTGGAGTTGACAGGAAATGATGCGGCAGAAATCGATCAGTCCTGCTTCAAGGCAAAAGTCGAGAGTCCAGATGGTTACGCCATCGCACCAGTGAATGTCACTTTGGTGCAAAAGGGAGGCGCACGTTTCCTGACTCTGGTAACCAGAAGCACCATCGCCGAGCCCGCAGTCAAGATACTGGTGAACATGGGTTGCGAAATTCAGTTGCATAGAGAATTTCTTATCCTGTTAGACCCACCTCTGTCTGCGCCAACTTTGACAGCACCTACTGTTAGTTCTGCCAGAGGGACAGCAAGTCCTGCACCAGCTTCAATTGGTAAAGATATCGCTGGCAAAGACATCGCGACAAGCGATCAAACACTTCAGGTAAAAATCAGGCCACGCGCCAGGAAAGACAAGCCCGCCAGTGAGTTGACAGAAATTGTCGCTACTCCGGGTAATGCACCTGCAACAAAAAAAAAGCCAGCCAAATCGACTGACAAATCAATCAGCAAGCCCATAGACACTCTGAAACTATCAGATGACTTGCCGGTGCTGGAACAAACGCAAGGTTTGCGTCTCAGTGATAGCTTGTCTATCGGCACACCGCAGTCCAATATTGAAGAGTTGCGCGCAGCGCAGGCACAGCTTGCTGCAATGTTGCGGGATGAAAAACCAGCACAGCCTGCTGTAGATAAACTCAAGGATGAGCAACAAAAAATTTTGAGCTTACAACAAGAGGCGCAGCAACTCAAGCGTCAGAGCCAACTGGATAAGGCAGCCCTGGAAGAGGCCCGTGAAAACAGTTTTTCTCGCAACTGGGTGATGGGCCTGAGTGTATTCATCGCTGCAGGCTTGGCCATCATTGCTTTGCTCCTGCTCTACGTCAGTCGCATGCGTAAGAGATTGCATGAGACCTGGTGGCAGCAAAAAGAACCTGCTTCTGAGCCTGAATCCAAAAAAAATATAGAAGAAATTGTTGATAGTATCCAGGCTTCTTATGGACCTACAACGACCAGTTCACTGTATCAGGTTCATGATGACGACGAGCCTGGCTCCAGTCGCCCGGTAACAAAGCCATCCAGAAAAGTTGCGGCAGATAGCAGTCTTGGCAAGCTCGATACCCCTTCCATATTCAGTAAAGCCTATGTCCCGACGCTGGAGGACAGTAATAGCAGTACCTTTAATTTCTTTTCTACCAAAGGCCAGTCGGTCAAGGTAGAAGAAATTTCTGACGTGACTCAGGAAGCTGAATTCTGGATTTCTGTCAACGACCCGCAAAGGGCGATTGAAATTCTTGAACCCCTGGCTGACGTTGATCACCCCGAGTCGCCCGTGCCTTGGCTATACCTGATCGATTTATACAGGGTCACTGCGAATAAAGAAAAATACGAAACGCTAAGAGACAAGTTCATTGTATTTTTTAATGCAAATGTCCCTGAATTTGAAGTCGATCCGGCGACCTTGCCTAGCAGACATCTTGATGACTTTGAGCACTTGATGAACCGCATCTGCACTATGTGGAATTCAAATGACATTTTGCCTTTCCTTGAAAGTCTTCTGGTTGATGACAGGGATGGTAAGCGCATGGGGTTCGAATTGCCGGTTTATCGCGATATCCTGTTGTTGATCTCGGTTGCAAATGAGCTTGAGAAGTCGAATTCTTTTGGTGCACCTGAAAGAAATCGCGCCTGGGCAAATGTGCCAGGTTTGCCGCCGGACGAGCCTTTCAGTCAGGAGCAGCAAGCGGAGCCAGAGTCGAATGTCATCGATTTTGAGCTGATAGACTTCCCGAAAGAAAAATAACACCTGGTGATCCGGGTAAGTCCGAATGCAGCAGGCCAGTTTCTACTGGCATGACTGCAAATTTTTGTTGTGCAAATAAAAATAAAGAATGGAGATATATGATCAAGCTTTGCGGTTTTGCAGTCAGTAATTATTACAATAAAGTTAAATTGGCGCTTTTGGAGAAAGCTATTCCCTTTGAGGAGCAATTAGTCTGGACCGGAAAAGCGCCTGAATTATTGCAGCATTCACCTTTAGGAAAAATTCCCTATATAGAAACTGAACACGGCTCGCTGTGTGAATCTCAAGTCATCATTGAATACCTGGAAAATCGCTTCCCTGATCATCCGCTGATGCCAGCAGACTCATTCGCAGCCGCTAAATTACGCGAATTGATTACCTTTATTGAGCTGCACATGGAATTGCCCGCGCGCGAACTTTATTCCGAAGCTTTTTTCGGAGGCAAGGTCACTGACGAGGTCAAGGCAAAAGTAGAAAAGCAACTGAGCCGCAATATCCCCGCATTTGCAACACTGGCAAAGTTTGACCCATTTGTCGGTGGTAAGGAATTTACATTGGCAGATTGTGCTGCAGTTGTGCATTTTCCACTGATATCCATGGCGACCAAACTTATTTATGGCAGGGACTTTTTGGCGGAGTTGCCTACGCGTGACTATGTGAAATTTATTTCAGAGCGGCCGCACATGCAAAAGGTCAATGCAGATCGCAAGGCAAATCAGGAGTTGATGGCAAACAAGGGTAAATGAATTTGACGGCGCTACAAAGCTGATTTGTAGCGCCGCCGGCGCAAATTTAGACTGCTCTGCGCATTTTTTGTACTGTATATGTTTTGGCTTGTGCTGGCGGCTCTACCAGTTTGACAATCGCGAAGGTGCAATTGTCACCGCGACCACTCGCTCTGTCTCTGGCTTTTCTGATCAGGAACTCCGAAGCCTGACGAGGGCTATTGGCCGCAACAGCTGCTGATAGCTCATGGTCTTCAAAATAATGCCAGAGGCCATCTGAGCACAATAAGAAGCTGTCATGCGCCTTTAAAGGCGTATGCTCACCAAAGGTGATATAGGGGGCGGCCGTGCTTGAGCCAAGTACATTTACCAGGATGTTCGATAGTCTGTGGGTCTTGGCTTCTTCTGCGGTAATTTTGCCTTCATCCACCAATTTTTCTACATAAGAGTGATCTTTAGTTTTTTCGGCATAATTCGGACCGTCGAACCGATACAGGCGGGAATCGCCAACATAGGCCCAGATAGCTTCTTGCTGCGGGGTAATTACCAGTGCGACTACTGTACTATGTGGTTCTTTTTCTGATGAAACTCCAGACAGTTTAATGACAGTGTGTGCTTCATTGACGATATTTTCTAAAAGACTGCGTACATCATTCCCTGGGTAAAATTCATCAAATAATTGTTTTGCCGTGCGCACGACTTGCTCAGCGGCAAGTGCGCCGCCGCTTTTGCCGCCCATGCCATCGGCCACCACGGCCATGACATAACCTGGCGCATGTGGTGCCGCAAAAAGTGCAGTGCGGTCTTGTTGTTCCTGCCTGTCGCCGATATGTTGTCCGGTTCCAGCTTCGATCTTATATTGGCTCATACGTCTTGGTAGATTAAACTAACGGGATAAACCCAAAAATGGTCTTTCCTTAATTAAACTTTATTTTACTGCAACCAGAAGACTATGAGCCACCCTGAACAAATACAACAACGCATTATCGAGCTCGAGGTTGAACATAGAGACCTGGATGTGGTAATCGAGACCCTGATTAAAGATCCCTCTCATGATGAATTACAGCTGCGGCGTCTTAAAAAACGCAAATTGCAGCTGAAAGACCATATTACATTACTAAGAATGCAATTGACACCTGATGTCCCTGCATAATTATCCACTTTTCCTTAGCTTTATAGTTAGTTTCTGATTGCCTCATTTTGACTGAACCACTTGCCACACCGAATGCAAACGGCATTCATGATACAGAAGTAGAACATATTTTTGGCTTGACCGGACCATTAAGTGCGTCCATCAATGGTTATCGCCCGCGCCAGGCGCAGACAGAGATGGCAAAAGCCATCGCCGACGCCATTGCGGGACAAAAAACCTTGTTGGCAGAGGCAGGAACTGGAACTGGGAAAACTTATGCTTATCTGACCCCGGCATTATTATGGGGAGGCAAGGTTATTGTCTCTACGGGTACAAAAAACCTGCAAGATCAGTTATTCTTGCGCGATATTCCTACGATACGCAAAGTGTTGAAGGCTCCAGTATCGATTGCCTTGCTGAAGGGCAGGGCGAACTATCTGTGTCATTACCATCTTGAGAGAACCATACAAAATGGCCGTCTGAGCTCGCGTGAAGATGTTGGTTATCTGCGCGACATAAGCCGTTTCATTAAAACCACAATGACGGGGGACAAGGCTGAACTGGCCCGGGTGCCGGAAAATGCCTCGGTCTGGAGTCTGGTGACCTCGACCAAAGATACCTGCATGGGATCAGAGTGCCAGTATTATCAGGACTGCTTCGTCATGAAGGCGCGCAAAGAGGCGCAACAGGCGGATGTGGTCGTGGTGAACCATCATCTGTTTTTTGCCGACGTGGCCTTGAAAGATACTGGAATTGCAGAGCTATTACCCTCTGCCAATACAGTCATCTTCGATGAGGCACATCAATTGCCGGAAACTGCCACCCTGTTTTTTGGCGATACCGTCTCAACTTCGCAAGTGCTGGAGCTTTGCCGCGATGTACAGGCAGAAGGTTTGTCGCATGCACGGGATGGGGCGGAGTGGTCCAAGCTGGTTGCCCCTGTTGAGCGGGCTGCACGCGATTTACGTCTGGCCTTCCCGCAAGATATCGTTCGTTATTCCATAGACCAGATTGCGCCATCCAGCCCTTTCTTTGAAGCCCTGGAAACCTTGAAATCCAGTATGGATGCCATGATTGCCGTACTGGAGAAGCAGGCAGAACGTGCAGAGACCCTGGAGCAGTGCCGGGCACGCGCCATCACTCTGGCTGAGCAGTATGAAAAATGGAATGCCGCAGATGACGGTAAATCAGGTGACTATGTATTGTGGGTAGAAGCGTTCTCTACTTCCTTGCAGTTGCATCGCACCCCTTTGTCAATCGCCCCGATTTTTAACAAGCAGCGCGAAGGCGTGCCCCGTACCTGGATATTTACATCCGCTACCATGGCCGTCAAGAATGACTTCAGCCATTATGTGTCGCAAATGGGTTTGTGGGATCAGCCAGCGCGCACCTGGCCCAGTCCCTTCAATTATCAGCAGCAGGGGTATTTGTATGTGCCTAACGGCATGCCGCAGCCAAATTCCTTTGGCTACATGGATGCGGTCATTGATGCCGCATTGCCGGTCATAGAAGCAGCTGGTGGCAAGACCTTCCTGTTATGTACTACCTTGAAAGCAGTGAAACACAGTGCAGAACGTTTGCGCGAGGAATTTCAAAAGCGTGGCCTGGACTTCCCTTTGTTCGTGCATGGCGATGCTGGCAGGACCGAATTACTCGACCGTTTCAGGGCAGCGGGCAATGGCGTGCTCATCGGCAGTCAAAGCTTTTGGGAAGGCGTAGATGTACGTGGCGATGCCTTATCTCTGGTGATTATCGATAAACTGCCTTTCGCGCCACCTGATGACCCGGTATTGTCTGCCCGCATCGCAGCCATGGAGAAAAAAGGTCTCAACGGTTTTGTCCATCATCAGTTGCCGGAAGCGATTATCAATTTGAAGCAGGGTGCCGGTCGCCTGATACGCGATGAGGGCGACAAAGGAGTTTTGATGATCTGTGACCCGAGGCTTATTTCAAAACCCTATGGCAAGCGCATCTGGCAAAGTTTACCCAGTTTCGCGCGCACCAGGGAACTGGCAGATGTGCAGGCTTTTTTCAAAAAAATTCAGACTCCTGTTGCTTAGAGGTAGTATTTTAAGTTGTTTTTTATATAAACGGCAGTCCGTCGTTCTGCCGTTTTATTTGAGTTGCGTCATTTAATGGTCAGACGTCACCAGATATTGACGCGCTCTGTTGGTGCCAGATACATCTGGTCTCCTTCTTTGATTTGATAGGCGTCATAAAAACTGGAAATATTACGCAAGCTGCCATTTGCACGTATTTCCGCTGGTGCCCTGAAATCGTTTTTTAATTGCGTGATCATGAAATTTTTCAAGGCTTTGCTACGCCAAACCTGGGCGTATCCCATGAAGAAACGCTGATCGCCGGTCAAGCCATCGATAGTAGGTGCAGCTCGGTCAGCGAGCGATAGTTTGTATGCTTTGTACGCGATAGTCAGGCCTGCGTTGTCCGCAATATTCTCATTGAATGTCAATTTCCCATCAACCCAGTAACCCGGGATTGGGCTGAAAGAGTTATATTGTTTAATGATAGGACGGGCTTTTAGCGCGAATTTGTTACGGGTTTCTTTGGTCCACCAGTCACGCAATTTTCCCGATGCATCGTATTGTGAGCCTTGCTCGTCCAGGCCATAACTGATCTGACGTCCAATGATCGCACCTATAGCACCATAATTGACAGCATCATCTGCGTCGGGAGTAAAGTACGGCTGGCGCAACATGGCTGCCGGAACAACGATCTCATTTAATTCTGGATTGTAGTAGGCATTAGCTGTTTGCGGAGTGATTCCCCATTCATCACGGTTAATCGACGAGCCCAATTTATTCAGATTAAATTGTGAGTCGAAATTATGGATGTTGCGCAGGTTTCCAAGTGGGTCTCCTTTTTTTATAGCTAAACCGGAATAATCACGCCATTTTTCTGGATAAGCTATTTTGGGCATGATGGTGTCCAGTTTTGCCACTGCCTCCTTTTTAGTTTCAACATCCATCCAATCGAGCGTAGTGATACTCTGCCTGTATGCAAGCAGCAAATTGCCAACTATTTTTTCTATTTTTGTTTTATTTTTTACAGAAAAATATTTGGCAACATACATTTTCCCCAGGCTTTCACCCATACCGGAATTAATCAGACGTGTGCCTCGCTTCCAACGTACTTCCTCAGTAGTTATGCCGCGCAGGGTAGTGGAGTTAAATGTGAAGTATTCATCACTGATATCTTTCGGCAATGCGCTGACGGCAGAGCGAAGTATGTGCCATTTGAAATAAGTTTTCCAATCGTCCAAAGAGGTGTTTTGTAATAATTTATCCAGAGCGGAAAAGTAACTAGGTTGGCTAATAATGACATAGTCGATTTTATCTGTGATGCCCAGATCTTTAAAATAGATGTTCCAGTTATATTCAGGCATCAGTTGATGCAATTGATGGATTTCGAACCTGTTATAGGCTTTAATCGGGTCGCGCATGTCAACCCTGCTCCACTGGATTTTCGCGAGCTCCGTTTCTAAAGCAATGATGTCGCCAGCATGTTTTGTTGCTTCCTTGTCGCCGCCGAATGTCAGCATTTTTTCAATATGCTGTAGGTATTTTTTTTGTATGGTTTGCAGTTTTACATCGTCGTGTCTTAGGTAATAATCACGATCAGGCAAGCCCAAGCCAAATTGCACTAAGTCAACTACATACTTGCTTGTGTCCTTGCTGTCCAAATGAACCTGGAATTCATAAGGCGCACTTATCTGGGATTTGTTTAGCCAGGCAATCAATGTGGGAATTTGACTTTTATCAGTCATAGCTTCCACTTTGAGAAATTCAGCTTGCAAGGGCTTGTTTCCCAAAGCTTCAATGTGGGCTGTATCCATGAAAGCAGAATACAGATCTATCATTTTTCTTTGCTCAGCGTCAGCTTTGCTTTTTGATTTGAGCAGGTCTTCAATGATCGATTGCAGAGCCGGAAATGTGGCTTCATTTAAATCACTGTAGGCACTGACAGATGATTTACCGATTGGAATGTCTGTATTTTTTAACCATTTCCCATTTACGTAACGAAAAAAATCATCTTGTGGTCGTACAGAAAAATCATTGTTAGCAAAGACGATTCCCGACTTTATTGGTGCTGTTTGAATGGAATCAGCCGCATAGGCAAGGCTGCTCATGCCTATGCTTGCTACTATCAGGGCAAAACTTTTATGGATTTTAAATTTCACTTGAAGTCGGAGAGCAAGTTATGTTGTGGATTCAAATTTGAGGAGCGCAGGTACAGCGTATTTTTTTGCATCGAGCCTGACAATAAATTTACGAAGCGACAAATACTTGCCTTGATACCGACCCGATATGCACTTTAAGTTCTCGATCCATTACTGATGATTTTGTATCCTTGCGTCGAAAGTGTTTGAGGCCAGTCAACATACGATGACATAAGCAGTTGAAAGTTGTGAGAAGTAAAAAGAAAAATAATAAGGCAGGTAACATGAATTACGTAGTTACCTGCCTTACAGTTGCTAGATGGTGAGTCTGGGACGATGACAGCCGTTACCAGATGCTGACACGCTCAGCAGGTGCCAGGAACATCTTGTCACCTTCCTTGAGTTTGTACGCATCATAGAAACCCTGCATGTTGCGTAGGCTGCCATTTGCGCGGATCTCTCCTGGGGAGTGCGGATCTGTCTTCAGGCGCGCAATCATAGTTGCTTCACGCATTTTACCGCGCCATACCTGTGCAAAACCCATGAAGAAACGCTGGTCACCAGTCAGGCCACCAATGACTGGTGCTAGTTTGCCACCAAGTGACAGTTTGTAGGCTTTGTAGGCAATTGCCAGTCCGGAGTTGTCTGCAATATTCTCACCCAAAGTCAACTCGCCGTTGACCTTGTAACCGGGGATAGGGCTGAAAGCCCCATACTGCTTAACCAGGACAGCAGTTTTGGCGGCGAATTTGTCATGATCTTCTTTCGTCCACCAGTCGCGCAAATTGCCCACGCCATCATATTGTGCGCCCTGATCATCAAAGCCATGGCTGATTTCATGACCAATGACGGCGCCTATGCCACCATAGTTAACTGCATCGTCAGCCTTGGCATTGAAGAATGGTGGTTGCAGTATCGCTGCCGGGAAGACGATCTCATTGAGCTCGGGATTGTAATAGGCATTGACAGTTTGCGGCGTCATACCCCATTCGTCACGATCTACTGGTTTTCCAAGCTTGTTCAGTTCAAATTGCGCCGCATACATGCGGGCGTTGCGCAAGTTGCCGACTGCATCGCCTTTCGTAATGTTCAAGCCAGAATAGTCGCGCCATTTGTTTGGATAGCCAATCTTGGGCGTGAAAGTAGCCAGTTTTGCCTGTGCTTCCTTCTTGGTTTCCGGGCTCATCCAGTCCAGCGTGTCTATACTTTGTTTATAGGCTAGCAGCAAGTTGCTGACCAGTTGCTCCATTCTTGCTTTGCTTTCCGCCGGAAAGTGCCTGGCTACATAAAGTTTTCCCAAGCTTTCGCCAAGTGCAGAATCCGCCAGTCGCACGCCACGTTTCCAGCGTGCTTCCTGTTTTGGAACTCCAGACAATACCGTGGAGTTAAACGCAAAACTTTCATCGCTGAATTTTGTTGGCAATTGTCCTGCGGCTGAACGCAGAATATGCCATTTGAAATAGACTTTGAGACTGTCCAGGGACGTGTCTTGCAAAATCTTGCTCAGGCCAGTCAGGTAACTAGGCTGGCTGACGATGATGTAATCGACCTTGCCTTTGACGCCCATTTCGGCAAGATAAGCATTCCAGTCATAGCCTGGTGTCAAGGCATCAAGTTTGCTGATTTCGATTTTGTTGTAAGCCTTGACTGGATCACGCAGTTCAACCTTGGTCCATTGTATTTTTGCGAGTTCTGTTTCGAGGGCGAGTACATCTGCCGCATGTTTTACTGCCTCTTTATCACCAGACAGTGCCAGCATTTTTGCTATATGTTTCTGATACTTGGTGCGGAAGTCTTTTAATTTCGCATCGTCATTATTGAGGTAATAGTCGCGGTCGGGCAAACCCAAACCAGCCTGGGTTACGTCAAATACGTATTTGGTGGAATCCTTGTTGTCCTGATGAACCTGGAAATCGTAGGGAGCACCTATGCTGGCACGGTTTAGCCATGCCATTAGACCAGAAATCTGTTTTTTGTCCGTCATGCCATCTACTTTGGCAAACTCAGCTTGCAAAGGCTTCAGGCCCAGAGATTCAATGTGTGCCGTATCCATGTAGCTGGCATACATATCCGCAATTTTTTGCGCGTCTGTTCCGGGTTCATTTTTGGTTTTTGATAAACTTTCGATGAGAGCGTGCAAATGCGGAATGGTTGCTTCGCGCAAGTCCATGAAGGCACCCGCAGAAGATTTGTCGGAAGGGATTTTGGTATTTTTTAACCAACGGCCATTCGCATGGCGAAAAAAATCATCCTGCGCACGCACCGTCGCATCGTTATGCATGGATTCGATACCTGACAACAGAACTGGTGTCGCCGATGCCGCTTTTGCTGGTTCTGCGGCAATTGCGAGCTGACTGCCAACTGTGCCGGCGATCATCAGCGCGATAGCGCTAAGTACTTGTGCTTTCACTTTGGGGTCTCCTGAGAGTGAAGGTAGGAATAAAAATAAGACAGCCTTTTAGGTTGTCCTTGGTAATTGTTGTAAAATAAATAAATCGTTTGCAACAATTCCTCGTCTGCTTAAGACTGCAAGAGTTTAACGAAGTTCGCGGGATTTAATAAAAGTTTCAGGTAATTTCTTCCACTCTGTGGCAGGCGACCAAGGTGTTGTCAAACGGACGCAGTACTGGGATTTCTTGACGGCATCTTTCATTGGCGTGTGGACAGCGATTATTAAAGGCGCATCCGGGTGGTGGGGCCAGCGGGGATGGCAATTCACCATCCAGCATCATCTTCTGCTGGCGTTGCGCGGGGTCAATACGAGGTGTCGATGCAAGCAATGCCCGGGTATAAGGGTGCAGAGGGCGTTTGAATATGCTTTGCTTGTCGCCATGCTCAACGGTTTTCCCAAGATACATGACCAGCACATCGTCAGCTATATGCTCAACTACTGACAGATTGTGGGAGATGAACAGATAGGCAACACCGTTTTGTTGTTGTAAATCCATTAACAAATTCAGGACCTGTGCCTGTATGGACACGTCGAGAGCAGAGACTGGCTCATCGGCGACGATGACTTCAGGATCCAGCATCAGTGCCCGGGCGATAGCGATCCGCTGCCTTTGTCCACCTGAGAACATATGGGGATAACGCCCATAATGTTCAGGCCGCAAACCTACTTTTGCCATCATGGCACGCGCTTTTTCTTCACGCTCGGCAGACGGCAGGTGAGTGTTGATGATCAAGGGTTCTTCCAGCATGGCCCCGACTTTTTTGCGCGGGTTCAGGCTGGCATAAGGATTCTGGAACACCATCTGCACCAGCGGGCGCACTTGCTTGAGTGTGAGCTTGTCAGCGTGGGCAATATTTTTTCCGCCCATCCACAATTCGCCGCTACTCGGCGTTTCTATCATTGTGATCTGGCGGGCGAGGGTCGATTTGCCGCAACCTGATTCACCGACTACGGCCAGGGTTTTGCCAGCAGTCAGTTGGAATGAGACGCCGTCGAGTGCTTTTGCCAGCGCTTTGGGTTTCAGAAAGCCTTGTGACACAGCGTAATGCTTGGCCAGGTTTTTTGCTTCTAGCAATACGGGAGTAGTAGTGGTATTTTGCATCATGCTGCCTGATCAATTTGTGGTGCTTGCCATCCATTACCCGGTACACCTTGCGCATCGAGGGGGAAATGACAACGCATCTGGGCATTTGCCTGTCCTTGTAATTGTGGTCTGTCAGTTTGGCAGCGTTCGGTGGCATAGCTGCAGCGCGGCGAGAGTAGGCAACCTGTAGGCCTGTCATACAAACCGGGTACTACACCCGGTATGGTTTGCAGGCGTGCTTTGCCAATATTATGTTCGGGCAGGGCTGCCAGCAATGCCTGGGTATAAGGATGTTTGGGGGTATCGAATATTTCTGGTACTGTGCCAGTTTCCAGTACTTGGCCTGCATACATGACCACAACACGTTTGGCTGTCTGGGCAACTACGGCCAGATCATGGGTGATCAGCATCAGGGCCATGCCACGTTCACGCTGCAATTGCAATAATAATTCCAGCATTTGCGCTTGCACGGTAACGTCCAACGCAGTGGTAGGTTCATCCGCAATCAGCAGGCGTGGGTTACAGGCGATGGCGATGGCCACCATCACACGCTGGCTCATGCCGCCGGACAGTTGGTGGGGATAGGCGTTCATGCGCCTTTCCGGGTCAGGGATATCAACCTGCTTCAATAAAGCCAGCGCCTTGGCGCGCAAGTCCTTTTCCTTGCCGCCCTGATGCAGACGCAAGGTTTCCATCAGCTGAAAAGCCACGGTGTAGCAAGGATTCAGGCTGGTCATGGGATCCTGGAAGATCATGGCAATATCCTTGCCCAGCAATTGCCGCCTTTCATTGTCCTTCATTTTCAGCAGATCGCGACCATCAAATTCCATTTGATCGGCACGCACACGACCAGGAAAATCGATGAGACCCATCAAGGCCAGCGAGGTGACACTCTTGCCTGAGCCTGATTCGCCGACGATGCCAACCACTTCACCTTGTTCTATGAACAGATCAAGACCATCAACTGCCTTGAATGGCTGAGTTTCCGAGCCAAATTCAACGCGTAAATTTTTAATATCCAATAATGGTTTCATGTTGAATCTTTGTTCAGCGTTTTAACTTGGGGTCGAGTGCATCGCGCAAGCCATCACCCATGAGATTAAAGGCCAGTACGGAAATCAGAATCGCCAGACCAGGGAAGGTAACCACCCACCAGGCGCTTTGTATAAATTCCATGGCGCTGGCCAGCATTGACCCCCATTCTGGTGTTGGCGGCTGTGCGCCAAGACCCAGGAAACCCAACGCGGCTGCATCCAGTATCGCCGTGGAAAATCCCAGCGTAGCCTGCACAATGATAGGGGCGGCGCAGTTAGGCAGCACGCAATTGAACATCAAACGCAAATTGCCCGCGCCAGCTATGCGGGAGGCATTGACGTAATCCTTGTTCAGTTCACCACTGACTGCAGCACGTGTCAGCCTGGCATATGAGGGCATGAGGACGATGGCGATGGCATACATCGCATTCATCAGCCCAGGGCCGAGTATCGCTACGACTGCGATTGCCAGCAACAGGCTCGGCAGGGCTTGCAGGATATCCATGAAACGCACGATGATCGTTTCCAGCATCCGGGCAAAGCGCCCGGTCCAGCTACGTGAAAAACCTGCGATCAGACCCAGGGTCACGCCAACGCCCATGGACAGTGTGACGGAAACCAAGCCTATGAATAACGAAAGGCGCGAGCCATGAATAAGGCGGGACAAAATGTCGCGGCCTACCGGATCAGTGCCAAGTATGAATTTACTGCTGCCAGTTGCTGTCCATGCGGGTGGTGCCAGCGTGGATTCGCGAAATTGTTCTATGGCAGAATGCGGCGCTATCCATTCCGCAAACAAGGCACACAAACTCAGTATGCCAACCAGTACCAGGCCGATGACGGCACCGCGGTTTTGCTTGAAGTAATGCCAAAATTCAATCAAGGGATGCGGTGGCGACAAGTTTGCAGTAGCAGCGACGGCATTTGCAGGTAAATTGGTATTGCTCATAATTCTGCGATCAAATCTTTTAAACTAGGATTGAAATTACGCATGGGATTAGTGGCGTATGCGTGGATTGATCACGCCATACAACACATCAACAATCAGGTTGACAGTGATGACGATGGTGGCGATCAGCAATATCCCACCCTGTACGGTCGGGTAATCACGCCTTTGTATCGCTTCGATGAGCCATTTGCCTATGCCAGGCCAGGAGAAAATGGTTTCAGTCAGAATGGCGCCCGCCAGCAGCGTACCGACTTGCATGCCGATGACGGTAACGACTGGTATCAGGGCATTGCGCAAGGCATGCACCCAGACTACCCGCATCCAAGACATTCCTTTGGCACGTGCGGTACGCACATAATCTTCTTTAAGCACTTCCAGCATTGCAGAGCGGGTCATGCGGGCAATCACAGCCAGAGGAATCGTGCCCAGCGCAATCGCAGGCAAAATCAAATGCATGACGGCTGACTTGAAAGCACCTTCTTCACCTGAAAGCAGGCTATCGACCAGCATCAGGCCAGTTACATGCGGCAGATCAAACAAAATATCGATGCGGCCAGACACCGGCGTCCAGCCCAGAGTCACAGAAAACATCAGAATCAGCAAAAGCGCCCACCAGAAGATAGGCATGGAATATCCGGTCAGAGAAGCACCCATGACAGAATAATCAAGAAAAGTATTACGCTTCAAGGCAGCCAATATGCCGGCTGGAAGGCCAAGCACAACGGCGAAAATAATTGCGCATAGCGATAGTTCCAGCGTTGCCGGGAATAAAGTGAAAAATTCTTTGCTGACCAGTTCCTGCGTGATGATGGAACGACCCAAGTCGCCTTGCAGAACTTTGCCCAGATAAGAAAAATATTGTTGGTACAGAGGCTGATCCAGCCCATACAGGTGCATGAGACTGGCATATCGTTCAGCATCCATGCCGCGCTCGCCTGTCATGGCTTCGACAACATTGCCGGGTATCAGATGTATCAAAGAAAAAACCAACAGCGTGATGCCAAGGAAAGTAGGGATGACTACCCCCAGGCGTCGGAGAATAAAACCCAGCATCGAAAAACCTTTTTAAGACAAACCTGCAAACAGCATCATAAAAACTGAAAAAGCAACAAGCAGATACAACGATGGCACCAAATTGCAAGTGTTGAGCAAAACGGTGCCACGTGTTGTTCACCAGTAAGCAGTACTTATTTATCCAAATCTACTTTTTTGAAGTAATGATGGGCAGTGGAATCCATTTTGAAACCAATCACATTCTTGCGTACTGGAGTGAAACGCAAAGAGTGTGCCAGCAACAGTAACGGTGCTTCTTCGCGCACTATTTCCTGGGCTTTCTCGTAAAGTTTGGCTCTTTCGCTTTGTTTTGGTGTCAATTTGGCTTTCTGGATCAAATCTTCATAATCCTTATTGCACCATCTTGGAATATTGCCGCCGCCTTTGACAGCTTCACAGCCCAGAATTGGTTCAAAGAAATTATCCGGGTCGCCATTGTCACCAGACCAGCCAAACATCATGGCATGCTGTTCACCTGTTTTGCTGCGTTTTTTATACTCTGTCCATTCGTAAGTGGTCAGCTTGGTTTTAACGCCGATTTTTGCCCAGTCTGCCTGTATCAACTCAGCCATGCGCTTGCCGTCTGGATTGTAGGGGCGGGATACCGGCAAATACCAGAGTTCAACTTCCAGGCCATTTGCATAGCCTGCCTTGGCCAGCAATTCCTTGGCCTGGGCGACGTCGTAAGGATATTCCTTGATCTTGTCGTTATACGACCACATCGTAGGCGGGATGACATTCTTGGCGACTTGTCCGGTACCTGCATAGACAGATTTCAGTATTGATGCACGATCTACAGCCAGATTCAAAGCCTGACGCACGAGCTTGTTATCAAATGGTTTTTTCTCGACATTGAAGCCGACATAACCAATATTCAAACCTTGTTGCGTCAGCAGTTTGATATTGGGATCAGTCTTCATCAACTCTACATCGGCCGGTTTTGGCAAGGCCATGACATGGCATTCGCCAGCCTTGAGCTTGGCATAACGTACCGATGCGTCCGGGGTGATTGCGTAAATCAGATTGTCGATTTTCGGACGTCCATCCCAATAGCCATCATGTGCCTTGTAGCGGATGATGGCATCTTTTTGATATGAGACGAACTGGAAGGCACCTGTGCCTATGATTTCTTTATCGATCAGTTCTGGCGTTCCTGCCGCCTTCATTTTCTGCGCATATTCAGCAGAATGAACAGACATGAAATCCATCGTCAGCGTGGCAAGGAAGGGCGCTTCCTGACGCTTGAGTTTAAAGCGCACGGTCAGATCATCGACTTTTTCGAGTTTATCAACAATCTTGTTAATACCCAGATCCTGGAAGTAGGCGTAGGTTTGACCTGGCGTGTTCTTATGGAAGGGATGATTTTCATCTGCCATGCGATAGAAGCTGAAAAGTATATCGTCGGCATTCAGGTCGCGGCTGGGTTTGAACTTGGCATTAGTATGGAACTTGACACCCTTGCGCAGCTTGAAGGTATAGGTCAGACCATCTGCAGAAATATCCCAGGACTCTGCCAGTGCAGGAGTGATATTGGTGGTGCCGGTTTCCATTTCCACCAAACGGTTATACATGGGCACTGAGCCAGCATCTGCCGTGGTACCCGTGGTAAAAAATTGCGGATTAAAACCTTCTGGACTACCTTCAGAGCAAAATACCAAAGTCTTGGCGGCCATCGCTGCGCCAGCATGCAAACCTGCAAAAGCGCCAATCACAACCAAAGCGCCAGTCTTCAATAACCAATTACCTTTTTTCATCCAGACTCTCCACAGTGAATAAGTACCAGTAAAAACGACAAAACGATTGTGCCATAGCCGACCACACAGATTTTTGTATTGTGCAGCAATTCGATAAAATTTGTATTATTTTGTTACAAGGCCGAAGAAAATTTTGAAAAAAAATCGACAAATCACATTGCCACCATGGAATGAAGTCTCTTGCAAAGAAGATTTGCTCAGTGTTGCAAATATGATGCATAGTAGAGAATAAATTTTTTCACTTTTTTTGCGCGGAATCAAAAGATTGCTTGTGCCGTCAAAATCGATATACGTTTCAGGTATAAGCAATTTACAAAAACAATGCACTTCACTATTCATCTCAGCGTTTTATGCATACTGACTTAGAAAAAATCAACTGGTCGGATGACATAATCCCCGATGTTATCGCAGACTTTCCGGCAGGGCCTGGTCCGTTTCCTGCAGTGATATTGGCACCAGGTCTGCGCTATGACATGCACTGGCCAGTCATGGCACAAGTAGCCCATCACTTGTTGTTGCAAGGTTTTGTTGTATTCAGATTCAACTGGTCTTTTTATACGTCTGACGCGGCCCGTGGACTGCCTTCGGCAGATTTAATACCGGAGTTGCAGGACATGACATCAGTGTTGCGCCTGGCAACAATTGATTGGCGCATACAACAGCAGAATATTTCGATCGCAGGGAAATCTTTTGGCTCCATAGTCGCCTGGCGCTTCTTTCAGCAACAGCCTGCTGTGAAAAGCTGTGTGCTATTGACGCCCTTATGTGTGGCAGACAAATCTGGAGAGGAAGAACTCAGCCTTGTGAAACAGAATTATCCCGGCGCTGAGCTAGAAAAAAGGCCAGTTCTTATGCTGGCCGGGAATGCAGATCCTTATTGCGAACTCGATACTCTGCGGGAATTTGCTGCGCCCATGGCGGCACGATTCAAAATTGTCGTGCTCGAAGGTAACCACAGTCTGGAGATACCTGATGAAGATACGACGGTGGCGACCAGTAAACTGGAACGCAATCTGGTTTTGCTAGCCACCCACGTCCAGGACTTCTTGCTTCAGTAAATTGAGTGCCACCAACACGGCGTTAATCTATGTGCTCCACCATTAACTGTACTCTGGTGACGCCATTGTATTCATTGGCATCGAGCCTGAAGGCGACGTGGACGTTTTCAGGCAGGGTATCAGTATGGCCGAACCAGATGGCATCATAGCGCAGCTTGTTTTTCTCCAGTACCAGTTTTAAATGACGCTCTTTCAATATCCTCTGTGATATCAGTTTAAAGTCATCACAAAATATGGGCGGTGGGAAGCCTTGTCCCCATACTTGCGTATCTAACAGGCGGATAAAGTCTGTCGTGTAATACGCTTCTTCCAGTGGGCCATCTGTTTCCACGACACGTTCAAGCTGGTGAGCTTGTAACCAACTTTTCCCTACGGATTCAAAAGCTTGCTGGAATGCCGGAAAGTCTTCAGCCCGCAAAGTCAGGCCCGCTGCCATTGCATGACCACCAAATTTTTGTATCAGGCTGGGTGCATGCTTGGATACCAGATCAAGTGCATCGCGCAAATGAAAGCCAGGGATGGAACGGCCCGAACCCTTGATCAGGCCTTCGCCACCAGGCGCAAAGGTAATCGTCGGGCGATAAAACTTGTCTTTCAGGCGCGAGGCGACGATGCCTATGACACCCTGATGCCAGCTTTCATCAAATACGGTAATGGTATTGCTGTCCTGAGGCTGGAAATCGTCCAGGTGCAGCAGAGCGACGTCCTGCATTTCGCGTTCTATATCTTTGCGGTCAGCATTGATGCTGTTTAATTCCTGGGCGATTTGCCAGGCGCGGCCTTCGTCATCCGTGGTCAGGCATTCTATGCCGAGTGCCATATCAGCCAGGCGGCCAGCAGCATTTAGCCTGGGCCCAAGAGCGAAGCCAAGATCAAAGGGGCTTGCATTGCGCGGCTCACGGCCAGCTATGCGGAACAAGGCAGCGATGCCTGCGCACATACGGCCAGCGCGCATGCGTTTCAGGCCTTGCGCCACCAAAATACGGTTATTGGCATCCAGTTTAACCACGTCAGCAACCGTACCTAGCGCAACCAAATCCAGCAACGTATCGAGTTTGGGTTGATTTTGCTGGTCGAACACGCCGCGTTGACGCAATTCTGCCCGCAAAGCCAGCAAGACATAAAACATGACGCCCACACCGGCCAGGTTCTTGCTGGGGAAGCCGCATTCAGGCTGATTGGGATTGACGATGACGGCTGCATCCGGCAAATGATCACCCGGCAAATGGTGATCTGTGACGACCACGGCAATGCCTTGGGCATTAGCCGCTGCGACGCCATCTACACTGGCAATGCCATTATCGACAGTGACAATGACGTCTGGAGATTTTTCTTTTTGCGTCAGTGCGACAATTTCCGGCGTCAGGCCATAGCCATATTCAAAGCGGTTCGGCACGATGTAATCAACATTTGCCCCCAGCATACGCAAACCACGCAAGCCTACTGCGCAGGCAGTGGCACCATCGCAGTCATAATCGGCCACTATGACGAGTTTTTTATTTTGCGCGATGGCATCTGCCAAAAATTTTGCAGCCAGGTCTATATGCAATAGACCTGCAGGAGGCAGCATCGCATTCAATTCGGTGCTGAGTTCTTTTTCACCTGTTGCACCGCGTGAGGCGTATAAGCGCGCCAGTACTGGATGCAAGCCATTCTGGCGCAACATTTCAGATTCACGGAAAGGGCAGGGGCGTACAGTAATGCGTGTCATGAAATCGAAAATAGGTGATGTAATGAGGGTTTGACCCAGAATTTACGCAAGGACCAAGGAGTGACATCAAAGCTGGCGATTCTATGGGCATCGCTGAAGTTCAGTTTCAAACTGGTGATTTGTTTGTTCTGCAAACCTGCCAGCAATGGAGAAAACCAGTTTTTTTCCAGCTCGTGCATATTGTCCAGCCATAACGCCCAGTCGTTATTGATGGCTGCTTCACATAGACTACTGAGCAAAACAGGTAATTGTTGATTCGCTGCTTGTGACTGAGACAGATGTTGCGTGTAGTCAGTTGCTGTACTAATTTTTTTCAGCTCCAAATTCAGACTCTGCGCGCCGCCTGATATCCACACAGAATTGATGACTTTGGCGCCGCGCATCTCGCGCCGGGTATTGACGTCATGGGTGAACCACTGCATTTGTATTTCATTTTGTAGCTTGCGCCACGGCCGTTCAAATTCGCCTTTTGGCATCCAGATGTCAATATTGTGTCCGCAAGCAGCATCTACTGTGGCGGTTTGCAGCTCGGCCCATTCGTCAGCACGCAAGAACCAGGTCTGCGCGTTGCCGAACAAGAGTTGCAGCCCCATTTCTTCGCAACTTGCTTTCGCCTGTTCAAACAAGGCATGGGATTCGTCTTCGATGATATTCAGTTGCCGCTGATCTGTTAGCACCAGATGATCACGGGCAATATGGATGTGCACTGGTTGCAAGATGAACCAATGACCAGATTCAGGTGCCAGACCATGCGTTTGCATGCGGTTCCAGGCAATAGACGGGCTATTGGCTTTTTCTTTGGGAGGAAATTCACCAGCAAGCCAGTATTCATAGCTCAGTGCGCGTGAAAAATCGTCTGCAGACTGCACCTGTGCTTTGCCCGCACAGGCAATTAAGCGGGCCAACGCAGGCGTATGCATTTCTTTTAACAGGTCTTTGGCAAGACTTGCTGGCGGTATCCCGAAAGGGATTATCAATTCTAAATAGCTCATAGTGCTGTATTGTAGGGCAAACGTATGGCAAACTGCTGGCTGCCTTCATAACAAGTGTAAATGCAGTGAAAAATCTCTCTTTTGAATGGCTGGTCGGCTTGCGTTATACGCGGGCAGGGCGGCGTAGTGGACGTAACGGCTTTATTTCCTTTATCTCGCTGATCTCGATGGCAGGTATAGGGCTGGGAGTGGCAGCCATGATTGTTGTCATTTCAGTCATGAATGGTTTTCAGAAAGAAGTACGGGACCGCATGTTGTCCGTACTGGCCCACGTCGAAGTCTTTGATGCCAGCGGTGCCTTGCCTGACTGGCGGGCGACGGCACTGGAAGTGCAAAAAAATCCGGCAGTCACGGGTACTGCACCTTATGTCGATGGCCAGGCCATGATCATCCGCGAAGATGTCATGCGCGGCGTTATTATTAGAGGCATCTTGCCGGAAGAAGAACCCAAGGTTTCGGATGTCGCAAGCAAGATCAAGTATGGCAAGTGGGCAGACCTCAAACCGGGTGAGTTCAATATCGTGCTGGGTTCTGCGCTTGCCAGTAGCTTGCGGGTACGCATAGGTGAAAAAATTACCCTGGCCGCACCAGAAGGGCAAATGACACCAGCAGGTGTAGTGCCCCGCTTGAAAGCCTTTAACGTGGTTGGGATATTTGAAGCAGGTCACTATGAATATGATTCAGGCATGGCTTTCATGCATATAGAAGATGCGCAAAAATTCTTCCGTCTGAATTCCCCCTCCGGTCTGCGTTTGCGTATCAAGGAAATGCTCAAGGCACCTCAAATTGCGCAAGAGTTGTCGCGTACCTTGTCGGGAGACTTGCTGATTCGCGACTGGTCGCAACAAAATAAAGTGTATTTTGCTGCAGTAAAAGCAGAAAAAACCATGATGTTCATCATCCTGACACTTATTATCGCAGTGGCGGCCTTCAATCTGGTTTCCACGCTGGTCATGACCGTGACCGACAAGCAGGCGGATATTGCCATCTTGCGTACCTTAGGTGCAGCACCCTCATCCATTATGAAGATATTTGTCATACAGGGAACCATAGTTGGTTGCCTGGGTACTTTGTCTGGTGTAGGCATGGGTTTATTGATCTCTTTGAATATTGATGTCATCGTGCCTTTCATAGAGCGCTTACTGGGCATACAGCTCTTGTCCAAAGAAGTGTATGTCATCAGCAAATTGCCATCTGATGTGCAGTTAACTGACGTACTGACTATCGGCAGTGTTGCCTTAATCCTGGCCATGCTGGCCACCATTTACCCTAGCTGGCGTGCTTCACGCGTGAAACCTGCGGAGGCATTGCGTTATGAGTGATCAAGTATTTAACAAAGAAGAGAATAAACAAGTTAATAAGCAAGAGGCAGTTTTATCTTGCAGTGACTTGGGCAAGACTTTTTCTCAGGGGCTGGAATCTGTCAATGTGTTGAAAGAAATTAACCTCAGTGTTTTCAGGGGGGAACGGATTGCCATCATAGGCGCTTCTGGCTGCGGTAAGTCCACGCTGCTGCATTTACTGGGTGGCCTGGATACGCCCAGCAAAGGTACGGTAACTCTGCAAGGCAAGGATTTTGCCAGCCTGAGTGAGACAGCCCGCGGCACTTTGCGTAATCATGCATTGGGTTTCGTTTACCAGTTCCACCATTTGCTGCCTGAGTTTTCAGCACTGGATAATGTCGCCATGCCGCTTATTATCCGGCGCATGGCGCGGAGTGAGGCGCAAAAAATAGCACAAGCCACGTTGGAAAAAGTAGGCCTCGGCCATAGACTCAAACATGTGCCGGGTGAATTATCCGGTGGTGAACGGCAGCGCGTAGCATTGGCGCGCGCACTGGTCACCCAGCCTGCGTGTGTGCTGGCAGATGAGCCTACGGGTAATCTGGACGGCAGCACTGCGCAACAGGTATTTGCCCTGATGCTGGAATTGTCGCGGACTCTGGGTACCGCTTTTGTTATCGTGACCCATGATGCAGAATTGGCCGGACGTTGTGACCGTGTTTTCCGTTTAACTGATCGTGGACTGCAACAACAATAGAGTGACATGCAAAAGACCAGCAAAATGAAACTCAGGAGGCGTCATGGCACGTTCTCCATAGCTCATTTTTCTATCCGGCCAGGTAGCTGGCTGGTGTCTGGCCTGTTATTCGCATTGAGTCCATCAGCTTATGCGGCAGATACGGTAGAGCTGGTTTTGCAACTGGAAACCTCGCTGACCAGCGACAGTAATCCTTTTCGCTTTTATGAACAGACAGCCAAACCGGTGCAGGCTGATCAAGGTGATCAAGTTGGTCAGCCTGGTGTTGCAGATGACAGGCAGTTCCGCAATCGCGATAGCATTACCGGCACCGATGTGCGTGCTGGTGCCATTATCCCCATTTTGTCGGACCGTACCCGCCTGATATTGACTGGCTCGCTCGGTAACCGGCATTATAAAAACTATAAAGAACTTGATCACCACCTGACAGCCGGCGATGCCACGCTGCAATGGGCGGCAGGACAAATAATTAACGGCCAAATCACGGCCGGTAAAGAAGACAGATTATTTCAATACATCAATGGCAGTCTCACAGATAAAGATATCTCGCACCAAAAACGTGCTTCTGCCAGTATCAATTTTAAACTGACTGATGAATGGTCCTTGAATGCCAGCCTGGACAGGGCTGGCCTGAGTTACGATTTGCCCTTGAATCAGTTATATAACTTTGACGAGCGTGGCAGGCAATTGAGTGGGCGTTATTATTCCCCAACAGGGTCAAGCGTTGAGCTTGGAGCGCGTTTGTCGGAAACGAATTTCCCGGACCGCAATGAGCAGGATATCGCTGACCTCGACAAGGCATATAAAGAATCTGAAGTTTTTCTCGATACCGAGTGGCGTTATAGCAGCAAGTCTGTGACCAGTGCTCATCTCGGTGTGATCAGGCGCCAATACGATGTATTGACTGAACGAAACACTAATTTGTCGAATATTCTTTTGCGCGGCACTTATCATTATTCGCCTAAAGTGCGGCTTGATTTGCAATTGTGGGACCGGCCTTTTACCATTGTTGACCGCACTGTCGTTTATGTGTTGAGCAAGGCATTACGCTTCGACGCACAATGGAAGTATTCAGACAAATCGCAGATGAATTTCTCTACGCTTTTTCAAAATAGCGACAATGTTTTGGTGCCACGCCTGGCGACAATGGCCGATGGCACATCGCGCAAGGAAAAATTGATACGCGTCGGTTTGGGTGGGGCTTATGTGTTTGAGAGGGGCTTCCGTCTGGTGTTGGACAGTTTTTATGAAAAAGTCCAACGTGAATCTGATGGCGTCAATCTGAAGCAGGCCGTGATTAAACTGGGTCTGGAATATACCTATGAAAATTTGCCGGGGAGTAATTCGCGTATGGGTTTGAAACGCTACCAGCATTCCTTGAGCGCCTCGGATAGTTTGCGTTGATCATGGGACTGACACAAAAATTAAGCCGGTTTGCGGCGCGCCACATAGCAAATCGCTGGTTGCCACTCAATAAGGGCAGGGGGGTGGTCAGTTTCAGTTTTGATGATGTACCTGCCAGTGCCTGCCATCAGGGTGCCATGCTACTGGAGTTGTATCAGGCCCGCGGGACTTTCTATATATGTGGCAGCCTGACTGATGGTGTCGAGCAAAATCAGCCTTGTCATAGCGTCGAGGACTTACAGCGTTTGCTACAAAACGAGCATGAAATTGGTTGTCACACCTACTCGCACACCAATTGCGCCAATGCTAGCCCTGATTTTTTAGTGGCTGACTGGGAACGCAATCAGGCTTTTTTCAAGCAAAACAATATCGCTAATCACGGCTTTGCTTTTCCTTTTGGTGCCTATGACCTGAGTAGCAAACTGGCCGCAACCAAACGCTTCTCATATAACCGCATTACCGGCGGCGGCACCCAGACTGGACGTGCCGACTTGTCAGCATTGCGTGCGCAGGCCCTGTACTCAGCCAACAACAATCAGGATGAGATTGGTGCCTTGATCAAACACACCGCCTCAACAGGTGGCTGGTTGATTTTGTATAGCCATGAAGTCAGTGAAGCACCTGGCCCATGGGGGACAACACCTGCTTTGTTGGAGAGTGCCTTGCAGACAGCAACACAGGAAAGTTGCCATATATTGCCAGTGCAAAAAGCAATTGATTTTTTTCTTTCCTGACGGTGCACATGGTTTTTACTCAATTCAGACTTGGGTAAGTTACAATTCTTGCGGTTTTAATCTTAATTTCTAGGTAGCAGACAACATCCATGAGCCAACATAGCCAGTTTACCCTGCTGTCACAGCGCCGTTTTGCCCCTTTCTTCTGGACGCAATTTCTTGGCGCATTCAATGACAATGTATTCAAGACGGCCTTGCTGACCATACTGACCTATGACGCATTGTCCTGGACGGACATGAATGTTGGGCTGCTGAATAACTTGATTCCCGGCTTATTCATTTTGCCCTTCGTGCTGTTCTCAGCAACCTCAGGTCAATTGGCGGACAAGTTTGAAAAAGGCCGCATGGCCCGTAATGTCAAGTTGCTCGAAATCGGCATCATGCTGGTTGCGGCCGTTGGCTGGCAAACACATAATTTATGGCTTTTGATTGCTGCTGTTTGCGGCATGGGCATACATTCCACCTTGTTTGGCCCGGTCAAGTATGCCTACTTGCCTCAACATCTGAAGACAGATGAACTGGTCGGTGGTAATGGTCTGATAGAAATGGGTACCTTTGTCGGCATTTTGCTAGGTGAAATCCTCGGTGCCATGTTGGTCGTACACAAGCCATGGGGTACTGAGTTGGTAGCAGGGGGAGCGATAGTTGTTGCCATCATGGGTTATCTGACGGCATTGCGTATCCCTGATTCGCCAGCCCCTGCGCCAGAATTGAAAATTAACTGGAACCCGGCGACTGAAACCATCAGGAACATCAGCTTTAGCAAACAAAACCGTCCTGTATTTTTATCTTTGCTGGGTAATTCCTGGTTCTGGTTCTATGGTGCCATCGTATTGGCGCAATTCCCTTTGTATGCCAAAAATTACCTGCATGGCGATCACAGTGTCTTTGTGCTTTTGCTGACTATATTCTCTTTCGGTATAGGTGCTGGTTCTTTGTTATGTGAAAAACTGTCTGGCCATAAGGTGGAGATTGGTCTTGTCCCATTTGGTGCCATTGGCTTGTCGGTATTTGGTTTTGATTTGTATTTATCCAGTTTGAGCTATGCCAATGTGGCAACGGTCGGTGCAATGGAGTTCATCAAGCAAGCAGGTAGTCTGCATATCCTGTTCGACATCACAATGATAGGTATCTTCGGTGGTTTGTACATCGTGCCTTTGTTTGCCTTGATACAGACGCGCTGCGATCCAAAACATCTGTCACGCACGATCGCCGGCATGAACATCCTGAATGCCTTGTTCATGGTGGTTGCTTCCCTGTCTGCTGTGGCCATGCTTGAAAAAGGCTTTACGATACCGCAAATCTTCATGGCGACCGCCATCCTGAATGCCATCGTCGCGATCTACATATTCAGCCTGGTGCCAGAATTCCTGATGCGTTTTATTGCCTGGATATTGATACACACCATATACAAGGTCAAAACCATCAATACTGAGCGCCTGCCTGATGAAGGGGCTGGCATTCTGGTCTGTAACCATGTCAGCTACATGGATGCTATCGTCATCATGGCATCAAGTCCGAGACCAGTGCGTTTTGTCATGGATCACCGTATTTTCAAAATACCTTTCCTGTCCTGGGTATTCCGTACTGCCAAGGCCATTCCTATCGCTCCAGCCAAAGAAGATCCATGGTTGATGGAAAAATCTTTTATCGATGTTGCCCAGGCACTTCATGAAGGTGATCTGGTATGTATTTTCCCTGAGGGCAAATTGACCGCGACAGGCGAATTGAATGAATTTAAAGGCGGCATTATGAAAATACTGGAACGTAGTCCTGTTCCTGTTTATCCACTAGCTTTGCGTGGGCTATGGGGCAGTGTATTTTCACGAGATAAAAGTAATTCCTTTGGTCGCGCATTCCGTCAGGGACCATTCTCCAAGTTGGAACTGGTTGTGGGCGAGGTCATGCAGCCTCAGGAAGTGACGCCTCAAGCGTTGCAGGAAAAGGTCAGTGAGTTGCGTGGTGAATGGAAATAAAGAGCTCTGCTCAGTTTGACAAAACCACCCACGGCTGGAATATGACAGAAAATTTTGGCACCTTAGGGTGCCAATTTTTTTTGTGGTGAAATAATTTTCAATTTCTCCGATAACTTGTAAGCCGATTTACAACAAATTATTTATATAATATTCAATTCGCTTGACATGCCTTGGTAGGGAATTAATACTTAATACGCAATTTAACATTTTTTATAAAAGTTAGCTTGTACTGTGTAATTAGTCTTCTTGATAGTTCTTCTGGGGAGGGACGACTACACATGGTTGTGATGCACTTGTTTGGTGCGTGGGACCGCAGACCATGTACCTAAGCACATAAAATCTGCGCAATCATAGGAAATTTTGATAATGAATATCCAAGCTGAAAAAAATGAAGCGAAGGCTGATGTTATGGGAATGAAGATTGCACGCGAATTGAGTGAGCAGGAAATATTGATGGTTTCTGGTGGTGATAATAGTGATGGCGGACAAAACCACGATCCAAGTGCAGGTGAGGAACCACCTCCAGGTTATATTCCTTATCCATGGGAGTTGCCTAAACCTTAATGGTTTCGTTATGGGTTCTACTCGACTGAACTCATGAGTAGCTAAAAAAATGGCACCCAAATTTGGGTGCCATTTTCAGTTGCCGCCAGCTATTTATTGATTACAAAATCTCGCTCGCGTGATCTGCCAGGCGTGAACGTTCACCGCGAGCCAGTGTCACGTGACCGCTATGAGCCCAGCCTTTGAATCTATCTACGACATAAGTCAAACCGCTGGAGCCTTCAGTCAGGTATGGCGTATCGATCTGGGCGATATTGCCCAGGCAGATGATCTTGGTGCCAGGACCTGCACGTGTTACCAGCGTCTTGACCTGTTTCGGTGTCAAGTTCTGTGCTTCGTCAATGATGAGGAATTTATTGACGAAAGTACGGCCGCGCATGAAGTTCAGAGACTTGATCTTGATCTTCGAGCGTATCAAATCCTGAGTGGCTGCACGACCCCAGTCACCAGCATCATTGTCTGACTTGTTGAGCACCTCCAGATTGTCGTCAAAAGCGCCCATCCATGGCGACATTTTTTCTTCCTCTGTACCTGGGAGGAAGCCTATGTCTTCACCAACCGGCACAGTAACGCGCGTGACAATGATTTCATTATAGGTTTTGGTTTCCAGCACTTGCGCCAGACCTGCAGCCAAAGCCAGCAAGGTCTTGCCTGTACCAGCCTGACCGAGCAGGGTAACGAAATCGCATTCCGGATCCATCAACAGATTCAATGCAAAGTTTTGCTCGCGGTTGCGTGAGGTGATGCCCCAGACGCTATGCTTGATATGCCCATAGTCGCGTAAGGTTTGCAGCACTGCAGTCTTGCCATTGATCTGCCTGACCTGACCATAGAAAGAGGCTTCACCGTTCTTGGGTTCCAGATACACGAACTGATTCACCAGCAGCGAAGGAATGACCGGGCCAGTAATACGATAGAAAGTCGTGCTCAGACCATTGCGGTTTTCTTGCCAGGTTTCTATGCCCTTGCCATGCTTGTTCCAGAAATCATCAGGCAATTGTACGATACCTGAATACAGAAGATCAGAGTCTTCCAGCACATGGTCATTGAAATAGTCTTCGGCAGGCAGGCCCATGGCACGTGCCTTAATACGCATATTGATGTCTTTCGACACCAGTACCACAGGGCGACCAGGCATTTCTGTTTCCAGGGCGCGTACTACACCAAGTATCTGGTTATCTGCCTTGCCTTTTGGCAGGCCAACTGGCAAGTCGGCACTTTGCAGCTTGGTCTGGAAGTACAGATGACCCTTGGCATCTTTGTTGCCTAGTTTGGACAACAAGATGCCTTTTTCTATATCGTGATGATCGATATCACCTACCAGTGCATCCAGCGAACGCGATACCTGGCGCGCATTGCGGGCAACCTCGGACATACCTTTCTTATGATCGTCCAGTTCTTCCAGGGTGATCATAGGCAGGTATACATCATGTTCTTCAAAACGGAACAACGATGACGGGTCATGCATCAGCACATTGGTATCAAGCACAAACAGCTTGGTAGTACCTGACTTGTCTGCAGCACGGCTGGTGCCCGACTTGACGCGGCTATCCTGCAGCGTTTTTGCCTTGTTTGCTACTACAGGCAAGGTTTTTGCAATTATGGCTGGTGCCACTTTTTCTGCAGCAGCTTTACTAACGACTGCTGGTACAGGAGTGGCCTTTTTTCTTTGTGGTGCGGGTGCTACATCAATAGCTTTGATTTTCTCTGGCGCTGCTGGTTTTATTGTTTTGGTTGGTTTGCCTTTTTCTGCCTTCGGATAATCCTTGGGTGAAAGCAGTGCTGCTGGCTTGGTCGGCATTTTTGGCAATGGCATGAAAACCTCAATCAAAAAGTGAGAGCTGAAAAGTTAAAAGCCGCTAAGCACATACCAACATCGCTGCTGGCACTGTCTTTTGCGGCTTTTATCAAGAGTAATTCTGGAGAGTTCAATTAAGTTTGGGCGCTCACAAATTCGAGTACTTCGTCTACGTGTCCTGCTACTTTGACTCCACGCCATTCTTTCACTAATTTACCATTGCCGTCAATCACAAATGTGCTGCGCTCTATGCCGCGCACTTGTTTGCCGTACATGTTCTTCATTTTCATGACATTGAACAACAGGCATAAAGTTTCGTCAGGGTCAGAAATCAATTCGAAAGGCAGGTCTAATTTATTTTTGAAACCATCATGAGAGCGCAGGCTGTCACGGCTGACACCAAAAACCACGGAATTAGCTTGCTGGAATTGCGGATGCAGGTCACGGAAGGCGATGCTTTCCGTGGTGCAGCCTGGAGTGTTGTCTTTTGGGTAAAAATAAATAATGATATTTTTACCAACATGATCATTTAATTGAAACGCTTTGCCGCCAGTCATGACGGCGGAAAATTCTGGTACCTGGCAATTTAGTGCAGAAGGGGTCTCAGCCACTTTCATCTCCTTGGTTAGGGGTGGAGAAATGTTGCTGACTGACTAGATCAGGGCGACCACCTCTCCGGAACGACCTGGCAAGCTTGCCCATGACAATGGACGTGTCGGTAAGTCACTGTTATTGATGGACGCATAGTAGTCCGCCATAGATATGCAACGATAACCTTGCTTGTGCCAGCCTGTCAGCAATTCCTCGAATATGGGGGCGAGTTTTTGTCCTTCAAGCTCTGCATGTAAGGTAAATACATGATCTTTTGGATTTGCTGTCAGTTTCAGTATATTGACAGCGATATTTGACTCACTAATGACATTGCCAGCTATGTCGCGCCCCAGCAACTCATCGAGAGTCGGCAGGGTAGTTGGCATCTGTATGCAGGACATGACATTTTTGCCGACTTGCAGGCGGTAGGGGCCAGCGTCTGCATCGGCGAGGCTGCCATCTTCATTAAGCATGGCGCGCCCGTCAGAGGCGTATTGGATGCCAAACTGGTCAAGCTGGGCAAAAGCGTGATCATTCATTTGCCAGCCAGCCGCACCATGGGTTTTTGGCGTGACTCCAAAAATTTGCTGGAATCGCTGGTGGGCCTTCTGCATTTGCTTGCGGGTCCAGTCAAGATTACGCATCCGCACATTGTCTTGCCAGACTACATGGTCCCAAGTATGGATGCCACATTCAAAACCAGCATCACGCACTGCCTGCATTTCGGTCGTGCAACTGCCTATATCCGGCGCTGGCAGGAAAACGCCATACATCAGGGTTTTGAAACCGTAATGCTCCAAAACCGATGTGCGCGAAACTTTTTGGAAAAAACCAGGACGAAATACCCTTCGCAAGGCCCAGCCTGTATGGTCCTTGCCCAAAGAAAACAGGAAGGTTGCGCCTGCATTATGTTTCTTGAGAATGCGCACCAGGTTAGGTACGCCTTCTTTGGTACCGCGATAGGTATCGACGTCGATCTTGAGAACGATGGTAGGCATGTAGTCCAGTATTAGTCCATCAATCCATCAAGGCGCGTGCTTCAGCTACCTGACTGCGATAAGCATCAAAAATATTACGCATGGTGTCTGGCATGGTGGTCACTGGCTTCCAGCCCAGTTCTTCACAAGTGTTGGTGATTTTTGGAACGCGGTTTTGTACGTCCTGGTAGCCTTTGCCGTAGTAAGCTGCAGAAGTGGTTTCTGTCAGTTCTACTTTTTTCGCTGTTTCAGCATACTCAGGATATTCAGCCGCCAGATCCAGCATCATGTGTGCCAGTTCGCGGATGGAGAAATTATTGGTCGGGTTACCGATGTTATAGATCTTGCCGCTGGCTACGCCGTTTTTGTTATCGATAATACGCATGAGGGCATCGATACCGTCGTCGATATAAGTGAAAGCACGTTTTTGTGCGCCTCCATCGACCAGGGAAATATTTTCACCACGGACGATATGACCAAAGAATTGCGTCACCACGCGTGAGCTGCCTTCTTTAGGTGTGTGGATATTGTCGAGGCCAGCACCGATCCAGTTAAATGGGCGGAACAGGGTGAAGTTCAGGCCTTCCATGCCATAACCCCAGATCACGCGGTCCATCAATTGCTTGGCGCAAGAGTAAATCCAGCGTGGTTTATTGATAGGGCCGCAGATCAGTTCAGACTCTTCCGGATCGAATTCTTCATCATGGCACATGCCATAGACTTCAGAAGTGGATGGGAATACCAGATGCTTGCCATATTTTGCAGCGGAGCGAACGATAGGCAAATTGGCTTCAAAGTCCAGTTCAAACACGCGCAAAGGCTGTTTGACGTATGTGGAAGGTGTAGCGATTGCAACCAGGGGCAGGATGACGTCGCACTTCTTGACATGGTATTCAACCCATTCTTTATTGATGGTGATGTCACCTTCAAAGAAATGCATGCGTGGGTGATTGATCATGTCGCCCAGACGCTCGGTTTGCATGTCCATGCCATACACTTCCCAGTCTGTGGTTTCCAGAATGCGCTTGGACAAATGGTGACCGATAAAACCGTTCACGCCGAGTATGAGGACTTTTTTCATAATGAATTCTTTTTAAAGTAAATGTTGATTGCCAGTTCAGATGCGCAAAACAAAGGCTTATGCCGCTTGCTTCAATAGGGCTGCCAATTCTTGCGTGCCCACGATTTTGCCATCCATTAACAATTCAATAATATGCAGTGCCCGGCCATCGCCGCACACGCCAAGGATGTTATTATCTACTACATGTAAGCCTGTCGGCAAATTTGCGGTATCAGATTTGGATAAACGTGCTTTTCCGATAATAAAACGCTGCCCAGCCTGGTCGGTAAACGCCCCAGGGTAAGGCGGGGCTACTGCCCTATGCAGGTTATAAACCTGTTGCGCAGTCTGTTGCCAGTTGATACGCCCATCTTCCGGCTTGCGGCCACCGAAGTAACTGCCAGCAGATAAATCGTTGGGCAAACGTTTGGCCGTACCAGCCATCAAATCCGGCAATGCATTCCATAGACACTGTTCTGCCGCCACAGTCAATTTGCCAAATACTTCGTAGGCGGTGTCGTCCGGCAAGATGGGGGTTGATACTTGAGCAAGAATGTCACCGGCATCAGGCTTCAAGGCCATTTCATGCAGGGTGGCACCGGTTTCAGTCTCACCATGCAAGACTGCCCAGTTGACCGGTACACGCCCACGGTATTTGGGCAACAAAGAACCATGCAGGTTGTAAGCGCCACGTTTGGCCAGCGCCAATACATCCAGCGGCAACATGTGGCGATAATAAAAGCTGAACATAAAATCTGGCGCTATAGCTGCTACCTGTTCTTTCAGCCCAGCTGATTTTGGGTCATCAGGTGTGATGCAGGGTATGCCTTGCTCACGACAAAGATCGGCAACGGATTCAAACCAGATGGTTTCTGCCGGGTTGTCAGTGTGGCTAACGACCAGTTTGACATCTATACCGCGTGCCAGCAAAGTCTTGATGCAACGCACACCTACGCTGTGATAGGCAAAAACCACTGCTTTTACCACTGTTTTTGCAGGGGATGCTGATGGTGTCATCTCTGCTTTCTTAATTAACTTCAGGCAAATCCGCGCTGGATTGCTCAAGTATGGTTTGCACCACATAACGCGGGCGACCGCGTACCTGTTGGTAAATCCGGCCTACATATTCACCCAGCAAACCTATGCCAAACAGGATCACTCCCATCAGGAAGAAAGCGATGGCAAACAGAGTGAACAGGCCTTCCGCTTCTGCACCTAGTACAAAGCGGCGTATCAGCAATAACAATACCAAGCCACCAGACAAGACCGACAGCACCATACCCAGCATGGAGAACCATTGCAATGGCATGATGGAAAACCCTGTCATCAAGTCGAAATTCAGGCGTATCAGGCTGTAAAGTGAATATTTTGATTCACCGGCTGAACGCTCCTCATGCTCAACCATAATCTCGGTAGGTTTGCGCGCAAAGGTATATGCCAGGGCGGGGACGAAGGTATTCACTTCGCTGCACTGATTAATCAGGTTAATCACATTGCGACCATAGGCGCGCAGCATATTGCCCTGGTCAGTGATCTTGATGCGCGTGATCTTCTCACGGAAGCGATTCATCGCCTTGGAAGCATAAGTACGCCAGGCAGAATCCTGGCGTTTGCGGCGTATGGAGCCTACGTAATCATACCCTTCACGCATTTTATCGACGAGGGCACCGATTTCTTCTGGTGGATTTTGTAGATCTGCGTCCAGGGTGACAACAATCTCGCCACGCGTAGCTTCAAAGCCAGCCAGAATAGCCATGTGCTGACCATAATTGCCGTTGAACAGCACGACGCGCGTGACGTCAGGGCGCAGGCGATACTGGCCAGCCAGCAAGGCAGGCGTGTTATCGCGGCTGCCATCGTTGACAAAGACTATTTCATAGCTGACACCGCGCGCTGCCAGCGTATCAAGCGCTGGATACAGGCGTTCAAACAGCTTGGCCAGGCCAGCTTCTTCGTTATAGACGGGTATAACAACAGAGAGTTCGGGTTTCATTGGTATTGTTCTGCCGATTTCAGAGAAGGCAGGATTTTACCGCAGACACGACTCTTTCGACATCTTCTGTGTTCATTGCTGGAAATAGTGGCAAAGTAACAATCTGTTTGCCTATGCGCTCCGCAATCGGGAACATGCCATCGGTAAAGCCGCGCTCACGGTACATGCTGAATAAATGAATGGCGCGATAGTGATAACCCAGGCCAATTTGTTGGTCCTGCATTTGCTGCATGAAAGTCGCACGATTGACGCTTTCTGGCAAGACCAGATGGAACATATGCCAGTTGCTGTTTTCAAAGTCGGCAACGGGCAACTCTGCCCCTGTTTTTTGTTCAAAGTCAGTACCAAAACTGGTGAAGTAATGCTTTGCCAGTGCCGCACGTTTAGCATTGAACTCTGCCAGATGTTTCATTTGCCCCAGGCCTATGGCAGCGGCAATATCGGTCATATTGTATTTGCCGCCGAGTACATCCACATCTATACCATCCAGCCCACTGCGCGTCACGCCTTGCAGCCTGTATTTTTCGGCCAGGCGTACTTCTTCTGCATTGTTCAGAACCAGGCAACCACCTTCGCCTGTCATGATGTTTTTATTGACCTGGAAGCTGAATGAGGCAAAGTCACCGAAAGAGCCTATGCGTTTGCCTTTCCAGCTGGAACCTATGGCTTGCGCGGCATCTTCTATAACGCGCAAATTATATTTTTTGGCGATGGCGTACAGCTTATCCATATCGCAAGGCAGGCCGCACATGTGCACGGGGATGATGGCCTTGGTACGTGGCGTGATAGCAGCTTCGACTTTGTCGAGGTCAATATTATGTGTTTTGGGGTCAATGTCCGCAAAGACAGGGGTTGCGCCTGTTTCTATGATGACATTGGCAGTTGCCACCCAAGAGTTTGGTGTGGTGATGACTTCATCACCCGCGCCTATGCCCGCAATGCGCAGGGCTATTTCCATAGTGCAGGTGCCAGAATTGAAAGTGCGCACAGGGCGGCCACCAAAATATTCAGACAATTGCGCTTCCAGTGCCTGAACTTTCGGGCCGCTCGTTAGCCAGCCAGAACGCAAGACTTCTGTGACGGCAGCGATGGTTTCTTCATCAATCGTCGGTTTGGTGAATGGCAGGAACTTGGGTGTGTCACTCATGGTGAACCTTTCAATAAAACAAAGCTATTCTTATGGAATATGAGGTGTGCGCCAGTGAAGCATTCAACTTTTTACCAGCAAGGCTACGCCAATGATGATGACACCAATTGCCAGCATCCTTTGCATGGACATGACTTCACCCAGGAAATACCAGGCACCGATGGCGTTGACGATATAGCCTAATGACAGTAACGGGTAAGCAATACTGACATCAACACGCGACAAACCGATGATCCAGACGACGACAGAAATGACGTAGCAAGTCAGACCACCGATGATGGGTAACTGTGTTGCCAGTTGCAAGCCCGTCGAGAACCAGTTCTCGGCAGTCAGATGTATTGCTCCAACTGCGTTGGTGCCTTTCTTGAGCAAAAGCTGGGCAACAGCATTGAGCATGATGCCGGTGAAGATAAAGCCAAAGGTATTGATATTCATGATGATTTATTTGTTTTTATTGACCAGATTGGCGACGATGACCCGGCGTGGGTCTTTTGCAATCACTCTCATGGGGAAATCAGTTTTTTTCAAATCGTCATAAATATCATTACGCAGGATGGCAACGGCAGCTTCGCCTTTGTCCTGATGTGTCTGCCATTTTTTGACAAAATCTTCACGCTTGGGTATCCATAATTCTTTCTGTTGTTCAAGACCAAACTGCATTTCATCGGGGAACTCAACCAATGTCGTAGTGCGCTCAAGATAAAACGGCAGGGCCTGTTCATAGCGGCCAACTGCATAGAAAGGCGTTGTTGGTGAGGTCAATTCTGCCTTGATTGCGGGTATATATTCGCTGCCTGCAATGTATTTACCCCAAGGATTATGACCTAGAAAGCCTATCTGGCCTACCAGATAACCGCTGGCAGCGAGGCAAATAATTGCCCAGTCTTTTCCTGTTGTGCCCTTACGTGCCAGCAGCCATGTGAGTGCCCCGCCGATGATCGCCAACACGGCGACGCAAATTATCCAGGGTTTGTATGCAATCGCCAGGGCTTGGTCAAATGCGTCTGCTTCATGTAATTTACCCAGATAGATTGTGAGGCCGACCGCGATAGCTATGCCAAATACAATGAACAGGATGCCTGCTATTTTCACTGGGCGATTATCTGATTTCTCCAGATGGCAAGCGATAAGAAGGGCGAGCGCGGGGAAGATGGGCAGGATGTAGCCTGGCAATTTTGAGCCTGAAATACTAAAAAAGAAAAACAGGAAGGCTGCCCAAATGAGCAGCATTTTTTGCGGTTGAAAACCTGGTGTTTTATCTTTGACTCCAGACCATAAGCCTTGAAGTAAAACACCTATCCAGGGCACGATACCGACGATGAGCAAAGGAATGAAGTAATGCCATGGGCCACCACGCTTATGTACAGTACTGGTAAAACGCTGAAAATGTTCGTGGATAAAGAAAAAATGTGGATGCTCAGGGTTTTTTATCGCGATCAAGATAAACCAGGGCGCCGTGATAGCAAAAAACAGGATTAAACCCTTGCCCATATGCAGGCGTTTCCATAAGCCCCAGTCACGCGTCACCAGGGTATAAATAACCAATACCCCTCCCGGCAATACAAACCCGATCAAGCCTTTTGACATCGTCGCCAGCGCCATGCCGGCCCAGCAAACCAGCATGGCATTGCGCTTAGTCTTGCTATTGGCACCAGCCATTTGCGCAACCAGCAAGCCACACAGAGCCAGCGTCATCATGCCGGACAAGCCCATGTCCAGAGAGTTGACGTGGCCCATGCCCGCCCACCAGAAACTTGAACCGAGTACTAGAGCGGCTACGATGCCAACGCGGCGGCTGAATATCTTGTTGCCGGTGTAAGCTACTGCGGCAACGCCCAGCAAACCATTCAAGCCAGTCCATAGACGGGCTTGCCAATCACCCAGGCCGAAGAGGGCAAAGGTCAGGGCATTCATCCAGTTTTGCAGGGGGGGCTTTTCAAAATACTTGATACCGTTCAGGCGCAGGGTAATCCAGTCGCCTGAAGCCAGCATTTCACGTGCCATTTCGGCATAACGACCTTCATCAGTCGGCACCAGTGTCCGGGCACCCAGCATATAAAACCAGACCAGCAAAAAAGCGATAGTCAGCGCCCATAATGTACGGGGTGAATCGTAGGGAGAGGTCTGGTTCATGCAGTTTCCATAATCAGGGCCAGCGCAACCTTACGGCCCTCGGCCATCAGAATATTATAGGTACGGCAGGCGGCTTGATTGTCCATGCATTCAACGCCTATACGTTTGGCGGCCAGTGCGGCGGTTAGTTTGGGATGAACAAAGCGCTGTTTATTGCCTGTACCTAAAATGACAACATCGGGAACAGTGGCTTCAATTTGCGCAAAATCCTCAGCGCTCAACTGTTCGAAACTGGTGGCCGACCATTGTTGCGGCTTGCTCTCTGGCAACACGATCAGGCTGTAATTGTAAGTAATTGCATTAATTTCTACACTGTCTTTTTCATAAGCAGTGATGGTCTGGTATTGCTGCGTAGGAGTAGAGTGCAACTTCATCGATATAGCTCAAGGTTAAGACTGTAAAGAGGCGCATTGTAACGTTTTTTGTACGCTGTCATGGGGCGTTCAGTTGCTGCGGGCCTATTTTTTTGACCAGGCATCCCAGCCAACGCGGGTAATTTTGGCAATAGTTAAATCACGGGATGCGTGGGGAGCCTTGCTATCCGTCAAAAATACAGCTACTACCATGTGGTGACCATTAGGCAAAGTCACAATTCCCACATCATTATGGGCAGCAGTCAAGCTGCCATGTGTCGGTGAACTACCGGCTTTATGAACCACGGCTGTACCCGCAGGCAGCAAAGCCTTGATGCGGGCGGAATTGGGATTGGGGGAGGTGTTTGAAGTGGATTTCAGGTCCGCTCCGGTGTCTGTCATCCATTTCAGTAATAATTCACTGTTTTTTGGACTCAAGGCCTTGCCTTGCTGCAAAATTTGCAACAATTTGATCATGGCTTTGGGTGTGGCAGTATTGCGATATTGCGTATTCCAGGATTTTGCCATGTCCTTTTCTGTGTCCAGGATTTTGATATCCTGGATGTCCAATTGCGCCAGGTATTGCATGACCATAGGCGGCCCGCCCAGCAAGCGCAGCAAGGTATCGCTCGCTGTTCCATCACTATCGACAATGGCGTGATGCATCAATTCTTTGACGGTAATTTTAAAATTGCCGTCTGGATGTTCATCGCGCAGAGGACTAGGTAGGTCTGCAGGGATTAAATCTTCTTTGCTGACGGTGACTTTTTGATCCAGCTTGAGCTTGTTTTTATCGACGGCGGCTAATGCAGCCATAACGATGGGCAACTTGTTGACACCTTGCATGGGGGCAGCCGTATCAGGCAATATCCATAAACTTTGGCCGGTTTCCAGCACCAGCAGGCTGGCGCCCAGCCTACCGCCGCTGTCCATCGCAATGGATTCAATCACATTTTGTGCAAATGCCGCATTCATGCTGAACAATAGGGACAAGAGCAGTTTTTTCATGGTGGTTTTTCTGAATTAAGTACCTACTCTATATGTGTGCTTGGGGCTGATAGTCAATATTCAATATTTATCATTCAGACCAGCAACATGCGTTTTTGTTCTCGACGGCATATATGTTCAAGCGCATTAGGTTGTAAAACCATCATTTACGATACATGATGCGACTCTATTCATGCAAATCTGTTTTGGAATTCAGCTTTTGCTAAGTTCTGATTGATAAAATTCGGCGCATTGTGCAGAATGGAACGTTTGGCAGTGCAGCATTTCTGTATTGCAGCTTATCATGTGCTTGCATCCGATTTCAGCTTAACTTGGAAGCTGGGTGCAGCTAACTCATGAATATTATCAAGGATTGCAGCGGTGCGACCCATACAAAAATCACAAAAACTAGCAGACGTTTGTTATGACATCCGTGGCCCGGTCATGGAAAAAGCCAAGCAGATGGAGGATGAGGGTCATAAGATTATCAAGCTCAATATCGGCAATCTGGCGGTCTTCAATTTTGACCCGCCGGATGAAATCGTGCAGGATATGATACGCAACATGCAAAATGCAGCCGGGTATACCGACTCAAAAGGCATGTTTGCACCGCGCAAAGCCATCATGCATTACACCCAGGAAAAGCATATCCGTGGTGTGACCATAGAAGATATCTATATCGGCAATGGCGCTTCAGAACTGATCGTCATGGGTATGAATGCTCTGCTCAATAGCGGTGATGAGGTATTGGTGCCTGCGCCTGATTATCCTTTGTGGACGGCAGCTGTCAGTTTGTCTGGCGGCAAGCCTATGCATTATGTCTGCGACGAAAGTGCAGACTGGATGCCGGATATCGACGACATTAAGAGCAAGATCACGCCCAACACCAAGGCCATAGTCGTCATCAATCCTAATAACCCTACCGGTGCCTTGTACCCGGTCGAGGTCTTGCAGCAGATAGTCGAAGTAGCACGCCAACACCAGCTCATCGTTTTTGCGGATGAAATTTACGACAAGACTTTGTATGATGGCGAAGTGCATACCTCCATTGCCTCGCTGGCCGATGATGTGCTGTTCCTGACGCTGAACGGGCTTTCCAAGAATTACCGTTCTTGTGGATATCGCGCTGGCTGGATGGTCGTGTCAGGTGAAAAACGCCATGCCAAGGATTATATTGAAGGCTTGAATATGTTAGCTTCCATGCGTTTGTGTGCAAATGCACCGGGCCAGTTTGCCATTCAGACTGCACTTGGCGGCTACCAGAGCATCAATGACCTGGTAGGGCCGGGAGGGCGATTGTTAAAGCAGCGCGATCTGGCGCACAAGCTGTTGACGGCAATTCCTGGTGTGACTTGCGTCAAACCCAAGGCTGCGCTGTATATGTTTCCCAAACTGGACCCCGTGATGTATCCCATCAAGGATGACCAGGAGTTTATCCATGAACTGCTGACCGAGCAGCGCGTGTTATTGGTACAGGGAACGGGATTTAACTGGATTAATCCCGACCATTTCCGTGTGGTGTTCTTGCCCAATACGGATGATTTGACTGATGCTTTTGGACGTATTGCCAGTTTTCTGGAAACATACCGAAAGCGTCACGGCACCAATTAATTAATTTAATTTACTGTTTAGAAAACTTATGAAACCCATCAAAGTAGGCCTGTTAGGCATAGGCACCGTTGGCTCCGGCACTTTCAATGTTTTGAAGCGTAATCAATTAGAGATTACGCGTCGCGCAGGTCGCTCGATTGAGATTGCCATGGTGGCAGACCTGAACGTTGAGCGGGCACGTGAGTTGACCAATGGTGAATGTGAAGTCGTCAATGATGCCAATCTGGTGGTTACTAACCCGGATATTGATATCGTCATAGAATTGATAGGTGGTTATGGTATCGCCAAAGACTTGGTTATGAAAGCCATTGCCAATGGCAAGCATGTAGTTACGGCCAATAAGGCTTTGCTGGCAACCCATGGCAACGAAATTTTCAAGGCTGCAGAAGAAAAAGGCGTGATGGTGGCATTCGAGGCAGCGGTTGCCGGTGGCATCCCTATCATCAAGGCTTTGCGTGAAGGCCTGACTGCTAATCGCATACAATGGATTGCTGGCATCATCAATGGCACGACCAATTTCATCTTGTCTGAAATGCGTGACAAGGGTCTGGACTTTGCCACTGTACTGAAGCAGGCGCAAGAACTGGGCTATGCCGAAGCAGACCCTACTTTCGATATCGAAGGTGTCGATGCTGCACACAAAGCGACCATCATGGCATCGATTGCCTATGGTATTCCCATGCAGTTTGATAAAGCCCACGTCGAAGGTATCACCAAGCTGCAAGCCAGCGATATCCGCTATGCAGAAGAACTGGGTTATCGCATCAAATTGCTAGGCATCAGCAAGCGCACTGAGGCGGGAATAGAGTTGCGTGTACACCCAACCCTGATCCCTGAAAAACGTCTGATCGCCAATGTAGAAGGTGCCATGAATGCGGTGCTGGTACACGGTGATGCAGTGGGTGCGACCCTGTATTATGGCAAGGGTGCAGGCTCCGAGCCTACCGCTTCTGCGGTGATCGCCGATCTGGTTGATATCACGCGCCTGGCAACGGCCGACCCTGAACATCGCGTGCCTTACCTGGCTTTCCAGTCTAATTCCCTCAGTGATTTACCGGTCTTGCCTATGGCAGAAATCGTCACGAGCTATTATTTGCGCATGCACGTGGCAGACAAACCTGGCGTCCTGGCTGATGTCACACGTATCCTGGCAGATTTGACGATTTCCATCGATGCCATGCTGCAAAAAGAACCGGCAGAAGGCGAAACGCAGACAGATATCATCATTCTGACTCATCAGACCAAGGAAAAAAATATCGTTGCAGCCATAGAGAAAATCGAAAAACTCGATTCCGTTTTTGGTGCGGTGACGAAGCTGCGCCTGGAAGAACTAAGCTAAATCAACAGACTTCAAACGAAAAAGCGCGGTCATGGAATAATGATCGCGCTTTTTTACTTTCTAAAGACTGCACACATAGGATGATATGCCGCGCCTCTCACTCTCGCACTTGCTGTCCTATGCCTTGTTTGGCTTCCCGCTGGCGATGGTGGCATTGCCTATCTATGTCTATGTACCCCAGTTTTATGCTGATCGACTTGGAATGTCTTTATCAGCGATAGGCACGGCATTATTACTGACCCGTATCATGGATGCCTTCATTGATCCTTTTATTGGTGCGGTGATAGACCGGAGGCCGCAAAGCCGTACTTACGCGCCGTATATAGTTTTGGCCTTGCCATTGTTGATTGCCGGTTTCATTGGCTTGTTTCAACCTCCGCAGCTATCAGGTAATCATGCTTTTCTGTGGTTCTTCGTCACTCTGGTGGTTGTGTATGCAGGGTTTAGTCTGGCGAGTATTGCTTACCAGAGTTGGGGGGCGGCCCTGACGCAAGAGCCTGGACAAAGAGTAAGGTTGACCAGTGTACGTGAGGCATGTGGTTTGGCTGGTGTGATTGCGACTGCCATCATCATCCAGTTTGGCAATGTCACGCTCTTGTCTGGCATGTTGAGTATCAGTCTGCTGATAACTGCATGGTTGCTGATACGCCATACACCGCAAAAATCCGGGGTGGCAGGTGTGGCTCATGTGCCGCTGTCTTTGCGCCAACTATTCGCCAACCGCAGTTTTCGCGCCTTGTTTCTGGTCTTTGTGGTTAACGGCATTGCCGCAGCGATACCGGCAACCTTGTTCCTGTTTTTCACCAAAGACCGCTTGCATCTGCCGCATTTGTCCGGCGTTTTGTTGTTAATGTATTTTCTGGCGGCTGCTTTATCCATGCCTTTATGGACTCGCCTGGCACACAGAAAAGGTGAAGTCAAAGCATGGTTGTTAGCAATGCTTTTGTCTGTACTCAGTTTTGTTGGCGTACTTGCATTGGGTGTTGGTGATGCGTGGGCTTTTTCCGTGATTTGTATTTTTTCAGGTATGAGCCTGGGAGCCGACCTCGCTTTGCCACCAGCCTTGTTGGCAGGAGTCATTCATGCAGCAGGACATAGTGACAAGAACGAAGCCAGTTATTTTGGCGTTTGGAACTGGGCTAGCAAGATGAATCTGGCGTTGGCCGCAGGTTTGGCATTGCCAGCACTTGAGTACCTGGGTTATATCCCCGGCGTTGCCAGCGAGAGTGGCTTGAGGGCATTGACATTGGCTTACGCCGCTTTACCTTGCCTATTAAAGTTGCTGGCGGCTGCCTTGCTGTGGAAAGCCAGGCTGGAAAAAGTATAAGACTACAAAGTGTGGGCTGACTGCCCACACTTACTTAACGCAACAACTTTTCATTGAATTCTGACGGATAGTCTTTATGGACTTTGACTACCGTAGAAACCCGGGTACCATAATTCGGCGAGACGATGCAGGGCGATGACAGCAAGCGTTCCATTTCAAATGAAACGCCAGTGTCAGGCAAGCGGCAATCGGGGGCAGGGGTGGTGTTGGCCAGTACTTCAAAATAAGCATCCACTGGCGCACGCTGGCATATCATGCTGGCAAATTCTGCCTTGGTCCTGACAACTTTTGGCCAAGGTGTATCCAGTGATGCATTGGAGATGCCATAGATGCCAGGAGGCAGTGGCTGGCCATTACGCACATCATCCAGATTGCGGTTGGAAAACCAGATCAGGTCTTCCTTGTCACCGATCAGTAAATTGAAACCGTTATAGTCAGCAACAGTGTCGCGAATGCTGGCAATGTAGTCTTGCGCACTTAAATTACTCGTGAGGTAATTCGCAACCAGGTCGCCGCGAGATGGGGCATCTTCACGCTTTTCAGAGGGGGCACGAATATTGGTAATGGCGGCAAATTTACTGGTCAGGCTATCCGCGCCATCCATTGTAGTCATGCCCAGCCAGGTGCCGCCAGATTGCAGGTCGCGCCCGCCGTATATGTTAGGGTAGTCTTGCCACCAGTCAGCGGCAGTCGCAGGCCGGTCATAAAATTCATCACGGTTTCCTGCAAACACGATAGGTGTGCAGGGTATCAGTTTCCAGGCAAAGACGATCAGGCACATAAGTCTATATCCACAAAATATTCCATATGTCGCTCACCGGACTGTAATTGCTTCAATTCGGTTTGCGCGTAAGCCAACTCAAGACGCTGTTCAAAATCAGAAGTCACCTGATGATAAATCTCCATCCAGGTATGCATGCCATCCTGTTCTGTCGGGCGTCTCTGCAAGCCTGGGCTTTGCTGATCGGCCTTGCGCATCAGGTTTTGCAACAGCCGTTCCTGCCGCAGTACTTCTGCTTCTTTGCCAGCGCTGGCTTTAAAATAGATATAGCAATTCATATGCCTGCTTTTGATTCTTTATTGCGCGATTATTGTGTAATATCTGTTATTGCATACGGCAGAGGCAATAGCTCTATTGCAGAGCCAGCTGCCGAGCCTAAGCTAAGCTGACCACTTTCCTGGTCAGCCAGCTTCATTTCTATCAGTGCCAGCGAACTGTCTTCCTGATGTTGTTCTGCATTAACGATCATGCCGCAGGGTTGGCTGACATCATCGCTATGAAATACTTCGGTTCCTGCTGCTACACTTTTCGCGTGCACCAAGGCTATTGCCATGCGGCGCTTGAGTTTGCCCAGGTATTGGCTGCGCGCGACTATTTCCTGGCCGGGGTAGCAACCCTTTTTAAAATTCACGCCACCGATGAGTTCAAAATTGATCATCTGCGGGACAAACTTCTCTTGCGTTCCGGCGATAACGATGGCAATGCCTGCCTGAATTTCAGTCACGCGCCATGCGCCGGTGTTTACAGCCTTTAATTGGGTGATTAGTTTGGGCCATGCCTGTTGCGCAGTCTCCACAGGCGCTATCCATTGATAACGTGGCGCATTGCTGGCATCTGCAAGGCGCAGCAGACTGCCATATTCATTACTCAGCTTTTGGTCAACTTTTGCTGGCAACTCTGGGAACCATTCTTTTAGCGCTGCCGGTGCAGCAGCCCCCCCTAGCCCCAGAACGACGTACTCTGCATTGATATCGTGCAATTTGGCTTTTGCCCGCAAAACGAACATTTGCAAGCGTTTTTGCACCGTGGCTTGTATTGATTTTGATAGCTGCAAGATAATGTCCTGGCCATCTTTCCAATACACAACGCTGGCCAGCATGCGACCTTTAGGAGTGCAATAAGCGGCACGGCGCAGCTCGGTAAGCCCCAGGTGCTCGACATCATTGCTCAATTGATTATGCAAAAAAGACGGGGCATCTTCGCCAGTAACCCTGATCAGGCCCAGATCAGTCAAAGGGGCAATAAATCCCGTTTGCAGAGCATCTGACTGCCAATGTGGAGTAAAACCGGTTGTATTCAGATTTTCCACAATTGCACCCTGGCTGTATAAAAAGTCTTCCCACGTCATATTGTTATACTCACTCTTCTTTGCTGATTCGCTTATTGTCTGCGCTGGCTTTACAATACTGCCTGCACCTGTTCAGGCGAATTATAGTAGCGTCTGCAAAATCTCGTCAGAACTCCCTCAATTTTGATTAAGCTGCCTACATGGGTTTCATAAAAAAAGTATTTGTATTATTAATCCTGCTGGCGCTGGCCGCAGGTGGTGGCTTCTATTACTGGATGCAGCAAGCCATTTTTGTAGGGAGTGGGGCCAAGGAATTCACCATCAAGCCTGGCAGTAGCGTACGTGCGTCCGCTCGTCAGGTGTATGAGGCTGGCGTGCCAATTCAGCCCCTGATGTTTGAAGCGCTGGCACGCGTGATGGGTAAAGAAAATCGCCTGAAAGCTGGTTCTTTCGAAATCGAGGCCGGTAAAACACCAGTGGAGTTACTGAATAAAATAGTCAACGGCGATTTTTCCATGGCCAGTCTGGCGGTAATAGAAGGCTGGACTTTTCAGCAAATGCGCAAGCTTGTAGATGCGCATCCTGCCATCAAGCATGAAACCCAGGGTTTGAGTGAAGCCGAGCTGATGCGCAAGATCACGCCAGATTTCCCGCAGGCAGAAGGATTGTTCTTTCCGGATACCTATCGCTTCGCCAAGGGCAGCACTGATCTGCAACTGTATCAGCAGGCGCATAGCCAATTATTGAAGAAACTGGATGAGGCCTGGAAGAAGCGAGCGGATGGCTTGCCTTACAAGAACCGCTATGAGGCCTTGACCATGGCATCCATCATAGAAAAAGAAACTGGGCAAAAATCTGAACGCCCTATGATAGCCTCAGTTTTTGTGAATCGTCTTCGGACGGGCATGTTGCTACAAACCGATCCAACAGTCATCTATGGCATGGGCGAGCGCTATCAAGGCAAGATATACAAGCGTGATTTACTGACAGATACACCCTATAACACCTATACACGGGTCGGCTTGCCACCAACGCCGATTGCCTTGCCCGGTATGGAGTCCATTTCTGCAGCTTTGGCCCCTGCTCGTAGTGATGCTTTATACTTCGTGGCGCGTGGAAATGGTACAAGTCAGTTTTCCGATAACCTGAATGACCATAATCGCGCAGTAAACAAGTACCAACGTTAATGGCGTCAAGGTGCATTAATAGAATATAGAATTACATAATGAAGCACTCAGGAAAATTTATTAGTTTTGAAGGCATAGACGGTGCGGGCAAATCCACCCATATCGCCTATGTGGCAGAGCGTTTGCAAAACAAGCTGCAAGCTGAAGATGTAAAAGTGATTTGCAGCCGTGAGCCTGGTGGTACACCTCTGGGAGAGACTTTGCGCGAATTGCTTTTAAAGCAAAAAATGCATCTGGAAACAGAGGCCTTGCTAATGTTTGCCGCCAGGCGCGAGCACATTGCCCAGGTCATAGAGCCAGCCCTGGCACGTGGCGACTGGATTATTTCAGACCGTTTTACCGACGCCAGCTTTGCGTATCAGGGCGGTGGCAGGAATTTGTCGCTGGATAAACTCAATGCGCTGGAACAATGGGTGCATCCGCATTTGCAGCCAGATTTGACACTGTTGTTTGATGTACCTCTTGAAGTGGCGCGCGCGCGCCTGGATGCAACTCGCGACCTGGACAAGTTTGAGCAGGAAAAGGCAGATTTTTTTGCTGCCACGCGCAATGAATACCTGCGCCGCGCCAAAGAGTTTCCCCAACGTTTCAGGATTATCGATTCCACACAAAGTATAGAAGCTATACGCTTGCAACTGGATGTATTGATTGATGATCTCCTGAGTTCTGCGCGGCAAGTGATATGAGGCAACACCCTTTATATAGCTGGCAAGAAGATTCCTGGCAACAGATACAGGCTCTGGGGCAGCGCCTGCCTCATGCCTTTTTATTGCATGGACCACAAGGCATAGGTAAAACTGTGTTTGCCGAACATCTGGCGCAATCCCTGCTTTGTGAAAACCCGGGGCAAGGTGGGCACGCCTGCCAGCAATGTGGTTCCTGTGGCTGGTTTGCTCAATACAGCCACCCGGACTATCGCCGTGTCAGGCCAGAATTGCTGGACGAAGAAGATGCGCCAACTGGTGACGAGGCTGAAGCTCCTGCCAAAACCAGCAAGGCCAGCAAAGCACCTTCCAAAGAAATCGTCATCAACCAAATCCGCGCATTGTCGGATTTCATGAACATTTCTACCCACCGCAGTGGCCGGCGCGTCATCGTCTTGTATCCAGCCGAGGCGCTGAATGTGCCGGCGGCAAATGCGCTGTTGAAATCGCTGGAAGAGCCTAATGCCAATACAGTATTTATCCTGGTGTCGAATAGCATAGACAGGTTGCTGCCAACTATCTTGTCGCGTTGCCACAAGTTTGGACTCGGCTTGCCGGATGCCGGTATTGCATTGGAGTGGCTGCATAAACAGGGCATCAAGGATGCCGATGTCTGGCTGGCGCAGCAGGGCGGAGCGCCTTTGGCCGCATTTGATATGGCACATTCAGACTTGCGTGCCGATCTTGATGAATTTATACGGTTTTTGAGCAAACCTGGTACGGAATTCAGCCTTAAAACTGCCGACAAGATGCAGAAAATGGAAATGCCTGTCGTCGTCGGCTGGTTACAACGTTGGCTCTACGATATATTTTCCTATAAACAAAGTGGCAGAATCCGGTATCATCCTCGCTATGAGAGGGAGTTGAAGGCATTGTCCATGCAGGTTGATGAGTCAGCTTTGCAGCAATTCATCAAGAATTGCAATGAAAGACAGGCGATTGCCAGTCACCCTTTGTCGGCCAAATTATTTTTGGAAGATATGCTGCTTGAATATTCCGCATTATTCGGCACTATTTGATTAAAGAATTGCGAAAGCCAGAACATGTCAGATTTACCAGCAGATCCAGGTGCTCCGCTTAATATGCCTTCACCGAATCGTCCTTCGGTGTTGTCGCTGGCGATTAAAGAAAAAGCTGCCTTGTTTGCAGCCTATATGCCATTTTTAAAAAATGGCGGTATTTTTGTGCCTACCAATAAAAGTTACCGCTTGGGTGAAGAGATTTACCTGATTTTGACTTTATTGGATGACCCTAATAAATATCCTATTGCTGGCAAGGTTGCCTGGATTACACCGGCAGGCGCGGGTAATAACAAGTCGCAAGGCATAGGTGTGCATTTCCCTGAGGATGAGAGCGGTAACCGTATACGCTTGCGTGTAGAAGAATTACTAGGTGCGGCAGTGCGTTCTTCCCGGGCTACCCATACAATTTAATGACGATGGCAGCAGAATTTACTCATAGACTGGCACAGTTTGAAGATTTGCCGCAAATTGTCGCTATTTATAACTCCACAGTTGCTTCACGTGTGGTAACCGCCGATACAGAGCCAATTACGGTAGAATCGCGCTATGCATGGTTTCATGAACACAAGCCGGAATCACGTCCACTCTGGGTCTGCGAACAGAATGGTCAAATCATAGGCTGGTTGTCATTCTCAAATTTTTATGGCAGGCCTGCTTATTCTGGTACTGCTGAATTATCCATCTACTTGCATGAGGCGGCACGTGGTCAGGGGCTGGGGCGCTATTTCCTGACGAAGGCTATTGCGCATGCCCCTGAAATCAAGGTTCACACTTTGCTGGGCTTCATTTTTGGTCATAATGTGCCGAGTTTGAAGTTATTTACTGCATTTGACTTTGCCACCTTTGCAAATATGCCAAAAGTGGCAACGCTCGACGGCATAGAGCGCGATTTGATCATACTGGGCAAACGGGTAGGCTAGGTTCAAGCTAAATTAGCCAGACTCTTACCGCTTGCTACCATTTTAGGGCGACTTGCCGTTGGCAGGTCGCCTATTCATTTTTGAAAGATTTATTATGCTGAGCTACCGCCACGGCTTTCATGCCGGTAATCATGCCGACGTCCTGAAGCACTTTGTCCTGATTCAATTGTTGGAATATCTGGGACAGAAAGACACTGCTTATACCTATATAGACACACATGCAGGCGCCGGTTTGTATGCGCTTGACAGTGGTTATGCGAGTAAAAATGCCGAGTTTGAAACTGGCATCGGTCCTTTGTGGGACAGGAAGGATATTCCTGGGTCTTTTGCAGCCTACATGGATTTGATCAAGGGCCTCAATCCCAGCGGCAAAATGCGTTATTACCCAGGTTCACCTTATTGCGCCAATATCGTCATGCGCGAGCAAGACCGCCTGCGCCTGTTTGAATTGCACCCCAGCGAAATCAAGATACTCGCTGAAAACTTCCGCAAGCTGGATAATCATGCGGCAGAGCAGGGCCAGCGTCAGACTGTCAGGGGCAAGCGTGTCATCATTTCTGCCGGCGATGGTTTTGAGAGCCTGAAAGCTTTGTTACCACCCCCATCCCGCCGTGGGCTGGTGCTGATAGATCCTCCTTACGAAGTCAAGGACGATTACCGACGCGTCAAGGTATCTCTTGAGGATGGTTTGAAACGTTTCCCTACCGGTACCTTTGCTGTCTGGTATCCGGTGCTGCAACGTCAGGAATCCCGTTCCTTGCCAGAAAAACTCAAGCGGCTGCAGGCGAATAGCTGGCTGAATGTCACCTTGTCCATCAGTGGCCCAACGCCAGATGGTTTTGGCTTGCATAGTAGCGGCATGTTCATCCTTAATCCGCCATGGACTTTGCTGGCTACTCTAAAAGAAGTCATGCCCTACCTGGTCAAGGTATTGGGAAAAGATGCAAAAGCAGGTTTTGTGCTGGAGTCCGGAGAAGGCGGCCCGCCGGGCAAGCGTTAAGAAGGCGGTAGGCTAAGGGTGTCGGACTCTTTTTTCGACACAAAGTAAATTTGTTGAATGGTGCGATGCGGGAGAGCTCATCTTCCGCATTTTTGTTTGTGGGAAAGGAAAAACATAGGAAGCGAATAGAGACTACTTTGTGCATTGCAAAAAAAATACTGATTGACGGATTAGTACGGTCGTACAAAAATCGACGAAGAATAAAATTCAGCAATTTGCTTAATCGCCAAAGTAATCGATAACGCTGCACATTTCAGGAGAACAAATGTCGTCTTATGTAAAGAGTCCCTTGATGGGGCAAATGATGAGCAAGCCTATGCTTATCTCCAGCCTCATCGAACATGCCGACCGTTATTTTGGAAAAAATGAAATTGTTTCCCGCCGTGTGGAAGGGGATATTCATCGCTATAACTACAGCGAATGTCATAAGAGATCAAAACAATTGGCGAATGCTTTCGCCAAACTCGGTGTGCAACTGGGCGACCGTATTGCCACCCTGGCCTGGAATGGTTACCGTCATCTGGAAGCTTATTATGCAGTGTCGGGTTCCGGCGCTGTATTGCATACGATTAATCCGAGATTACACCCAGAGCAGATTGCGTACATTGCCAATCACGCAGAAGACCAATACCTGCTGTTTGACATGACCTTCCTGCCCATCGTGCAGGCAATTGTCACGCATTGCCCTGGTATCAAAGGCTATATCATGATGTGCGACCGGGACAAATTGCCAACCGATGGCAAAATCCCTAACCTGATGGCCTATGAAGATTTAATCGAAGCCAATAATGATGATTTTGTCTGGCCACTCTTCGACGAGAATTCTGCTTCCAGTCTGTGCTATACCTCAGGCACGACAGGTAACCCTAAAGGGGCCCTGTATTCACATCGCTCAACCATCCTGCATTCTTATGGCTCATCCTTGCCAGATGGTTTGAATGTATCTGCACGTGATTCTGTTTTGCCGGTAGTACCCATGTTCCATGTGAATGCATGGGGCTTGCCTTATTCTGCACCATTGAACGGCGCCAAACTGGTTTTCCCTGGTCCGCATCTGGACGGCAAATCTCTCTACGAATTATTTGAGCAGGAAAAAGTCACTTTCTCTGCCGGTGTACCCACAGTCTGGCTGGGTCTGCTGACTTATGTGGCACAGAATAATCTGAAATTCTCGACTTTTAAACGCACGGTGATCGGGGGCTCTGCCTGCCCGCCAGCCATGATGAAAACCTTGCGTAACACGTATGGTGTAGAAGTCGTGCATGCATGGGGCATGACAGAGATGTCACCACTTGGCACTGCTGGTACCCTGATGACCAAACATGCTGATCTGGCCGAAGAAGAGAAGCAAGCGATACTCCAGAAACAAGGCCATGTCTTGTACGGCGTGGATATGAAGATCGTTGATGATGCTGGCACGGAATTGCCATGGGATGGTAAAACCTACGGCAATTTGCTGGTAAAAGGGCCATGGATCATCAGCAGTTATTACAAAAACGAAGGCGGCGACGTCCTTGAAGATGGCTGGTTCCCGACCGGTGACGTGGCCACCATCGATGATGATGGATATATGCAGATCACTGATCGCAGCAAGGATGTGGTCAAGTCGGGCGGTGAGTGGATAGGTACGATAGACCTGGAAAATGTAGCAGTCTCTCACCCGGCAATCCTGCAAGCGGCATGTATCGGTGTATTCCATCCCAAATGGGATGAACGTCCATTGCTGCTGGCAGTCAAGAAACCCGGAGCAGAAGTCACAAGAGAAGAGTTGCTGCAATTCTTTGATGGAAAAGTTGCGAAATGGTGGCTGCCTGATGACGTGGTTTTTATTGAAAGCCTGCCATTAGGTGCGACAGGGAAAATTTTGAAAAATAAACTGAGGGAGCAATTCAAGGAATATAAACTACCAACTGCATAAGAAGTGCGGAACCTGACTATGTATAGTTCAAGTTCTGGAAGTAGCGATAAAACGAAAAAAATCTAGATTCCAACAATGAGAATACCGGAGAGAGACAAATGAAATTTCCTTTACGTGCCAGCCTCGCTGCAGTCGCTTTAACCTTCGTCGTACCAGCAGTGATGGCTGATACCATCAAGATCGCCTACATCGATCCGCTGTCAGGTGCTTTTGCGCCAGTTGGGCAAAATATCCTGAATTCCTATCAGTACATCGCCGATAAGGCCAATGCCGAAAAATGGGCCGGCGAACACAAATTCGAGGTCGTCGGTTTTGATAATAAAGGTAGCCCTCAAGAGTCATTGAATGTATTGAAAACGGTCATTGATAAAGGTTTTCGCTACATCACGCAAGGCAATGGTTCTGCCGTAGGCATGGCTTTGCAGGACGCTGTGAATAAGCATAATGAGCGTAATCCAGGCAAGGAAATCGTTTATCTGAATCACGCTGCTGTTGATCCTGATATGACCAATAGCAAATGCAGTTTCTGGCATTTCCGCTTTGATTCCAACTCGGACATGAAGATGGAAGCGCTGACGACTTTCATGGCAGCAGACAAAAACATCAAGAAGGTATACATCATTGGTCAGAACTACTCGTTTGGACAGCAAGTTACCCGCGCTGCCAAGGAGTATTTGGCACGCAAGCGTCCTGATATACAAATTGTTGGCGATGATCTGCATCCTATTGGCCAGGTCAAGGATTTTTCCCCCTATGTGGCAAAAATCAAAGCTTCCGGCGCGGACACTGTCATCACTGGTAACTGGGGTGCCGACCTGGCTTTGCTGATTAAATCTGCCAAGGATGCTGATCTGAAATCAAATTTCTACACCTATTATGCAGCGACAACGGGCGTGCCAACTGCCATGGGTGCTGCTGGTATGGATCGCGTCAAATATGTGGGTTACTGGAATCCAAATAACGAGACCTTTGCGGGTAAAGACATCGTTGAAGGGTTCAAGACCAAGTACAAGGATGATTACTATTCCATGGCGACTTATTCTGTCCTGGCTGCCATGGGGCAGGCTGTAAATCAGGCCAAATCTGTTGATCCAGTCAAAGTTGCATTTGCACTGGAAGGTTTGAATTTCAAGAGCCTGAATGGCGACGCGAACATGCGTAAGGTTGATCACCAGATTCAACAGCCTCTGTATATAGCAACCTGGGTTAAAACCAATGGCAAAGATGTTAAATTTGACCAGGAAAATACTGGCATGGGTTGGAAAACCAACCAGAAGATAGACGCATTCGTCGCATCGCAGCCATCTTCTTGCCAGATGAAACGACCAGGCTAATTCTTTAAAAAAAGAGAGTCGCTTGATGCGCACTCTCTTTTTTTACCTATAAATAGTACGATCGTTCAAGAATTTTCTGAAAAGGATCTTTGCTGTGGAATTCACACTGATCACTTTGCTGAACGGTGTCAGTTACGGATTGCTGTTGTTCATGCTCTCATCCGGACTGACGCTGATTTTCAGCATGATGGGCGTACTCAATTTCGCCCACGCCAGTTTTTACATGTTGGGCGCTTATTTCGCCTATACCATCAGCGTCAAGATTGGCTTTTGGCCGGCTTTGTTTTTAGCACCCCTGCTGGTCGGTTTGCTGGGTGCCATGGTTGAGCGTTATGGCCTGCGTTCCGTGCATAAATACGGGCATATTCCAGAGCTGTTATTCACCTTTGGCCTTTCTTACGTGATTGTCGAGTTGGTGCAGTTGATCTGGGGCAGATCTACCGTCCCTTATCCTATCCCTGCATCCTTGGATGGCCCTTTGTTTACGCTGTACACAACGACTTTCCCTATCTATCGCGGTTTCATGATGCTGGTTGCGCTGGTGATGCTGGCTTCGATTTATCTTTTGCTGACGCGTACCCGCATCGGTCTGGTGATACAGGCAGCCCTTACCCATCCTGATACTGTAGAAGCATTGGGGCACAATGTTCCCCGTGTTTTCATGCTGGTATTTGGCGGTGGTTGCGCATTGGCCGGGCTTGCAGGCGTGGTCGGCGGCAATGCCTTTGTCACTGAACCGGGCATGGCATCTACCCTCGGCAGTATTATTTTCGTCGTCGTTGTTGTTGGCGGCATGGGGTCGCTGGCGGGTGCTTTTGTAGCATCGTTGCTGATAGGTGTATTGCAGACTTTTGCGGTCGCTCTGGATTACTCCTTCGTGTCTGTAATTGCCAAGCTGGGCATGATCATCAGCTCCACCGCACCTGGCTATGCCTTGCTGAGCCTGACAATTGCGCAGGTAGCGCCTATCTTGCCTTATCTCTTATTGGTACTCATCCTGATTTTCAGGCCCAGAGGCTTACTCGGCACTCGTGAAGGATAAAAGATGAGCAAAGCTTTAGTATTCAAACCTATCAATCTTGCACGGTGGATTATCTGGGGCAGCTTTGCTTTCCTGCTGATACTCGCACCAATGATTTTTAGCACCGGCGGATCATTGTCCTTGCTGTCGCAAATTGGCACTTTAATGATCTTTGGCCTGTCCTACAATATGTTGCTGGGGCAGGGGGGCATGCTGTCATTCGGCCACGCGGTTTATTCCGGCCTGGGGGCTTTCTTCGCCATTCATACGATGAATCTGATGACAGCGGGTAGCCTGACTTTTCCGGTCACGTTGATTCCTCTGATTGGTGGTGTCGCCGGTATGTTCTTTGGAATATTGTTTGGTTATGTCACGACCAAAAAATCGGGTACGACTTTCTCCATGATTACTTTGGGTATGGTGGAGCTGGTGTTTGCCTGCTCGCTGATGTTCCCAAGTTTCTTTGGCGGTGAGGGGGGCATTTCCACCAACCGCATCATCGGTTCATCCTTTTTGGGTATCACTTATGGACCGCAAATTCAGGTGTATTACCTGATCGCTTTCTGGTTATTCATCAGTACCATAGGCATGTATGCATTTACGCAAACTCCATTGGGACGCATTGTGAATGCTGTGCGGGATAATCCTGAGCGGGTTGAGTTCATCGGTTATGACACCCAATGGGTACGTTATCTGACACTGATTTTGTCTGCTTTCTTCGCAGGTATTGCCGGTGGTTTATCAGCCATTAACTTTGAAATTGTGACGGCAGAAAATGTCAGTGCCATCCGTTCCGGCGCAGTGTTACTGTTCACCTTCATTGGTGGTGTAGGCTTCTTCTTTGGTCCTTTGATAGGAGCAGTCCTTGGTGTATTCCTGACTGTAATGCTGTCGGACCTGACCAAGGCATGGCAACTGTATCTGGGCGTCATCTTCATCCTGATTGTTATGTACGCACCTGGTGGCATGGCGAGCATTATCATGATGAATTTGCGTGTGGCAAAATTTGGCATGTTCAAACGTGTATGGCCAAGTATGTGGAAACTCGTACTAGCAGCGGCTGTGACAACAGCCGGCGTTATACTGGCTGTAGAAATGCTGTATCAACGAACCCTGGAAGCAAGCCAAAGCGCAGTCATAGAAATGTTTGGTGTTTCCATAGACACGGCCAGTAGTACCTGGTGGGCAATGACTGTAATTGTTATAGCTGTCGGCATTTTCGCCTGCATCAAACTCAAAGGCGGTTTCGCAGAGCACTGGGGTGAAGTCAATACTGAAATTGAAGAACAAATGCGGAGGGCGCAAGCATGACAGGCTTTTCGCTTGAATTAAAAGAGGTACGAAAGTCCTTTGGCAGTGCAGAAATCATCAAAGGCGCAAATCTGCAGGTGCCTAAAGGAGAACGATTTGCGATTATCGGCCCGAATGGTGCTGGCAAATCCACGCTGTTTAATTTGATTTCTGGCCGCTTTCCTATTACATCGGGAGATATCCTGTTCAATGGCGAGAGCATCACCCACTTGAAGCCGTATGAAATCAACCGCCGTGGCTTGTCACGCAGTTTTCAGATTACGAATATTTTTCATCGCCTGTCTGTATATGAAAACTTGCGCTGCGCAGTATTGTGGTCGCTGGGATACAAGTACTCGTTCTGGCACAGGTTGAATGGATTGAGGGATGCACATGAAAGGGCAGAGGCTGTACTGGAGCAAATTGGCCTCAAGCGCAGACGCAATGTCACAGCTGGTCTGCTAACCTATGCAGAGCAGCGTGCACTGGAAATCGGCATCACCATCGCTGGCGGTGCCGACGTGATTTTGCTCGATGAGCCTACGGCAGGCATGAGTCGTTCAGAATCTGATGCTGCGGTAGAGTTGATACGCAAGGTCACCGTCGGCAAATCGTTGTTGATGGTGGAGCACGATATGAGCGTGGTCTTCGGCCTGGCTGATAAAATTGCCGTGGTCGTCTATGGTGAGGTCATTGCCTGTGACACCCCCGCCAATATCCGCAATAATCAAAAAGTCAAAGACGCCTATCTTGGTGGTCATGCACCGGTGGAGGTTGAATGAGCTTACTAACGATAAAAAATCTCAATGCCTTTTATGGCAAAAGCCATGTCTTGCATGGTGTCGATATGCAGGTGAATGCAGGCGAAATTGTTAGCTTGTTGGGGCGCAACGGTGTTGGGCGTTCTACTACTGTCAAAGCAACCATGGGGCAGGTGAACTCGACAGGTTCCATCCTGTTCAAAGGAGAAGAAATCATCGGTCTGAAAGCCTTCCAGATTGCCCATAAGGGTCTGGGTTATGTGCCAGAGAACCGTGATATCTTCCCCACCTTGACTGTTGAGCAAAACCTGATGCTGGGTGAGAAATCTGGCCGCCCCAAAGACAGTAAGCCACGCTGGAGCATAGAAGATATGTACCAGATGTTCCCACGCCTGCGCGAACGCAGGAATACTCAGGCAGGCGTGATGTCTGGTGGTGAGCAGCAAATGCTGACACTATGCCGCACTCTGATGGGTGACCCTGATCTCATCATGATCGATGAACCCACAGAAGGCCTGGCGCCAAAGATTGTTGAGTTGGTAGCTGAATATCTGAAAGAGTTGAAAAACCGCGGCATATCGGTTTTGCTGGTTGAGCAAAAACTCGCCATTGCACTGGAGATTTCACAGCGCGTGTATGTCATGGGACATGGCAGCATTGTGTTTGAGGGCACTCCAGCAGATTTGCGTGCCAATGAAAACATCCGTAAAGAATGGCTGGAGGTTTAAGGCATTCTGTATTCACAGATAGTGAGAGACATATCAGGCTCATTAATAATCATCCAAATTATTAATGAGCCTGAGCATTTTCTCCTTTTACATCAGTAAAGTCATCCATCTCTACCCGGTTTCGTCCGTTTTCCTTGGCGCGGTAAAGGGCCTTGTCGGCGACCAATAGCAGCGGCTCAATATCAGGCACAGCCTGATGGACAAAGCTGGCACCTATGCTGACAGTCACTGCTATTTGCTGGTCATCGCCAATGTCTATGGATGTATTGGCAAGCTTGTTGCGCACGCGTTGCGCAATCATTTCTGCCTGCTTGCGTCCACAGCCCGGCAATATGGCGGCAAATTCTTCACCGCCGATGCGGCCTAGAATATCAATATCGCGCAGGCCTGCACTCGCTATGCGCGCAAAAGCGATCAATACCTTGTCACCACCGGCATGCCCGTAGGTATCATTCACATCCTTGAATTTATCAATATCCAGCATCAATACGGCTACTGGTCTGTTTTGTTCAGCAAGCTTTGTCAGCAGGCTGGAAGCACGCTCATTAAAGGCTCGGCGATTGAGCAGGCTGGTTAGTTGATCATGTTCAGCAATGTATTTAAGTCGCCTCAGGAGTTCTTCGCGTGCAGCCATGATGCAAGCCACTGTTAACGGCGCCAGTGCCAGCAGACTCACTCCTATGCGTATCGAGAGCAGCATGGGGCGCGAATTCATGTTGATGATGGAAATCGGCAGGTAGCCAAGCGACATCGAGATCAATACCCAGCCGCTATATAGCAAAGTCAGTATGCTGGTGATGAAAATGTCGTAGCTCAATGCACACCACAGCAGGGCCGGAATAGGAAAAACAGGCGCACCCGGGCCTCCTACCATGATGCCCAGGGTAAAAGACATCAGAAGCACACAAATGGGCAAAATTTTGCCGGGATCAATATGCTCAGTCTTGAAAGTGCGGCGGCGGTTTAATCTGACCCCTGATAAATCCGGCAAGCTCAGCATGACAGGTAAAACTGCCATCAAATTGACCAGTTCATTCACGAACCAGAATGTCCAGCCTTTGAGTGGACTGACATTGGACAGTATAGGATCTGTCATCGTACCAACCACGCCAGCTACTGCAGCTGCGCATGATGCTACCAGCGCAAGGTAAAGTACAGAAAGCGGGTGTTTCAAGCGCCGATGTTCATCGTCCAGCCAGGAAAAAAGCAAAACACCTGCGATGACGCAGGCAAGATTGCCGCCAGTCAGCATTAAACTGGCATATAAATTCTGGATTGTGATTGCGCCAGCTGGGTTGCAAGTCAAGCAGTAGGCAGTAATATAAGCCGCTATTGCCCCTAGCCATCCACCGGCATTATTTAATCGGCGAAAGCGTACAAATAACCCAATCAACAGCGCGTTGGCTGGCCACAAGGCTGCGAGATGCCCCATGGAACGGCTGAGTATCCCTAGCAGACATGCAGCAAACACGACAACGCCAATAATGGCTGCCGCCTTGATTTTCTCTGTCCAGCTTGATGTGGGATGCATCATCAATTCAAAAACTCCAGTTCGTCGTTGGCGTTGAAATGAATAATTTCTGGCTTATACCATCTGAGTTAAATACGGGTTTTCAACTTCAGATTTTCCGATGTTCTGCTGGGCTATGGGCTAAAGTACTGTAGAAGATAGTAAGTCATGCAGGCAGATCACGAGTTATTTCATCAGGATTTCACCGAGATTTCAGCAAGTCTGAATTATTTTCACATGCGGGAGTATTGGAATTAAAATAAAATAATACGCTCGTACTATTTTGCGGTATAGTTAGCAAAAATAAGCTTACACCAGATTTTTAAAAGCACTGAACTGGCAAATCCAAGCAGTATTTCACCTATAGGAAGAGACATGAGCGCCGAATATCAAGTGAATGGCAATATCGCCGTAATTACCCTGAACAATCCGCCTGTAAATGGCTTGGGTCACGCCACCCGCACTGCAGCTGTGAATGGCATGAAACAGGCCTTGAACGATGATGCTGTCAAAGCCATCGTCATTACAGGTGCCGGTAAGGCATTCTCCGGCGGTGCGGATATCAAAGAATTCAATTCCCCCAAGGCTTCTGCAGAGCCTAGCCTGCATACGCTGATCAATGTGGTCGAAGGGTCTGACAAGCCAGTCATCGCTGCTATTCATACTGTTTGCATGGGCGGTGGTCTGGAGTTGGCCTTGGGTTGTAATTATCGCGTCGCATCCAAAGGTGCGCAAATAGCCTTGCCTGAAGTTAAATTAGGCATATTGCCTGGAGCTGGTGGTACGCAGCGCCTACCGCGCGTACTGGGCCTGGAAATGGCTTTGAATATGATCGTTTCCGGCACAGCAGTGCCGTCTGAAAAACTGGACAAGACAGCGATCTTCAATGAAGTGGTGGAAGGCGATGTACTGGAAGCGGCACTCGCATTTGCTGCAAAAGTTGCTGATGTGCGCCCATTGCCAAGAGTACGTGATATCAAGATTGATTATCCGAACTATGAAGCCTATCTGCAATTCTCCCGCAATACCGTACGCGCCATGGCTGGCCCTTTCCCCGCACCTTTGAAATGCGTGGAAGCAGTGGCAGCCGCAGTCACCAAGAAATTTGACGATGGCATCAAGTTTGAGCGTGAATTGTTTGTCGATCTGGTGCAAACCACAGAATCCAAAGCCCTGCGGCATGCCTTCTTTGGCGAGCGCGCTGCCAGCAAATTGCCAGATGTACCGGAAGATACACCAACTCGTCCCATCAAATCGGTTGCCGTTATCGGGGCTGGCACCATGGGTGGTGGCATTGCGATGAACTTTGCGAATGCTGGCATCCCTGTGCAAATTCTGGAAATGAAGCAGGAGGCGCTGGACAAAGGCCTGGCGACTATCCGCAAGAATTATGAAAACACGCTTAAAAAAGGCAAGCTGACGCAAGAGAAATTTGACCAGCGTGTGGGTTTGATCACAGGTACTTTGTCGTATGATGAGATTGCTCAGGCAGATATCGTTATTGAAGCTGTCTTTGAAGACATGGGCGTCAAGGAGCAAGTCTTCAAGAAGCTCGATGAAGTCATGAAGCAGGGCGCAATTCTGGCGTCGAATACATCCACACTGGATGTCGACAAGATTGCTGACTTCACCAAACGCCCTGAAGACGTCATTGGTACCCATTTCTTCAGCCCGGCAAATGTCATGAAATTGCTGGAAATCGTACGCGGCAAGAAAACTGCCAAAGACGTATTGGCGACTGTATTGGGTCTGTCCAAAAAAATCAAGAAAACTGGCGTGGTATCTGGCGTTTGCGATGGCTTCATTGGCAACCGCATGATAGAACAATACAGCCGTCAGGCGGGTTTCTTGCTAGAAGAAGGTTGCACACCTGAGCAGGTAGATAAAGCAGTAGAAAAAATGGGCTTTGCCATGGGGCCATTCCGTATGGGCGATCTGGCCGGCAATGATATCGGCTGGTATATCCGCAAACGCCGTTACGTAGAAAAGCCACAGATTACTTACTCCAAAACAGCAGATTTGCTGTGCGAACTTGGGCGTTTTGGTCAAAAAACCGGTGCAGGCTGGTATGACTATAAACCGGGTGACCGCAAAGCCTATCCTTCAAGCATTGTGAATGACATGATCATCCAGCATTCTGCAGACCTGGGCATTACGCGCCGTAAAATTTCTGATCAGGAAATTGTCGAACGCCTGATATTTGCGCTGGTCAATGAGGCAGCTTACATCCTGGAAGAGGGTATCGCGACACGTGCGTCTGATATCGATATGGTGTATCTGACTGGCTATGGCTTCCCATTGCATACTGGTGGACCTATGTTCTATGCTGATACGGTAGGCTTGCCTAATGTAGTCATGGCCATGGAGAAATATGCCAAAGGCCGCCATGGCGACGCCTGGAAGCCAGCTCCTTTGCTCGCAAAACTGGCTGCAGAAGGAAAAACTTTCAATTAAACAAACTTAATTGAAATTAATAAATGGCTTGCCTGGAAAATTAATCTTTAGGCAAGCCATTTTCTATTGGTAAAGAAGTAATCTCACCAGTAAAAAACTGCCGGGCTACAGATATCCACCTCCCAAAGCCCATAATTTCTCTATAAATCATGGGCTTGTCTGCAAGTCACCAAAAGCACAATGCTATAATGTGCGGTTAATCCCCATCTTTATTGCAAAAGGTTTTCTGTGCTTTCTACCGCTAATATCACCATGCAGTTCGGCCCTAAGCCGCTGTTTGAAAATATCTCTGTCAAATTTGGCGAAGGTAACCGCTATGGCCTGATTGGTGCCAACGGCTGCGGCAAATCCACATTCATGAAGATTCTTGGCGGTGACCTTGAGCAATCTTCAGGTACGGTCATGCTGGATCAGAATGAGCGTCTGGGTAAATTGCGCCAGGATCAGTTTGCTTTTGAAGACATGCGCGTGCTGGACGTGGTCATGATGGGCCACATAGAAATGTGGGCAGCCATGTCAGAACGGGATGCGATTTATGCCAATCCTGAAGCGACTGATGACGACTACATGAAAGCGGCAGACCTGGAAGCCAAGTTTGCTGAATATGATGGCTACACTGCCGAGGCACGTGCCGGTGAATTATTGCTGGGCGTAGGCATACCAACTGATCAACACCAAGGTGTCATGAGCGCGGTTGCGCCAGGCTGGAAACTGCGTGTCTTGCTGGCACAGGCTTTGTTTTCCAATCCTGACATTTTGTTGCTTGATGAGCCAACCAATAACCTGGACATCAATACCATTCGCTGGTTGGAAGATATTCTGAACGAACGTAATTCCACCATGATCATCATTTCGCATGATCGCCATTTCCTGAATCAGGTATGTACACACATGGCCGATATGGATTACGGCACGCTGAAAGTATATCCAGGTAATTATGACGACTACATGCTGGCATCTTCACAGGCACGTGCGCAGCAAATGGCGAACAATGCCAAGGCCAAGGAAAAAGTCGCTGAGCTGCAAGACTTTGTGCGCCGCTTCTCTGCGAATAAATCCAAAGCGCGTCAGGCAACTTCACGTGCCAAGCAGATTGATAAAATCAAGATTGAAGATTTCAAACCATCCAGCCGCCAGAATCCTTTCGTGCGTTTCGATGGCGAAAAGAAATTGCATCGTCTGGCAGTGGAAGTGCAATCCCTGAGCAAAGCTTATGACAAGCCATTGTTCAAGAATGTCGATCTAATGGTCGAAGCAGGGGAAAGAATTGCGATTATCGGTGCCAACGGCATCGGTAAAACCACGCTGTTGCGTTGCATCGGTGGCGATGATATCGCAGGTTTGCATGCAGATTATGGTACGGTCAAATGGGCAGAGAATGCCAATGTCGGCTATATGCCGCAAGATCCTACCGAGGAATTTGCATCCGATAAAAACTTGACTGACTGGATAGGTCAGTGGACACAAGAGGGCGATGATGACCAGGCCGTGCGCTCCATCCTGGGCCGACTGTTGTTTGGTGGTGATGACGTCAAAAAATCAGTCAAGGTTTTGTCCGGCGGTGAAAAGGGTCGCATGATGTATGGCAAGCTGATGCTGGGTCGCCATAATGTTTTGCTGATGGATGAGCCAACCAACCATATGGATATGGAATCTATCGAATCACTGAATATCGCGCTGGAAAAATATGCAGGCACTCTGATTTTTGTTTCGCATGACCGTGAATTCGTGTCTTCGTTGGCGACACGTATATTGGAAATCAAGGAAAATAAAATCATCGACTTCCAGGGTACGTATGAGGAATACCTGAGCAGCCAGGGTATTGAATAAGCGGGAATAAGCGAGTAGTGAATAAAGCAAAAGCCAGGTTCGCCTGGCTTTTTTACGTGCGTAAGTTTGGCGACTATTTAAATTTTACTTAGCCAGGCTTTACTCAATTAAGCTATACCAAGAAGTAAATCAAGTCTGTCGCTCAGACTGCGTGCCATTTCTGGCCCTTTGGTTTTTTGAACTGCCTCCACATATGTCTGCCGCAGGGCACGAAAATCATCGATATTTGCTGCACGCTCTACCTTGAGTTGCAGACCATAACCACGCAAGCCTATGGTACTCTTGATAGTCTCATTGTAGAAGTTGTACAGTGCCTGGAAACGCTCGGCATCTGTCATTTCCAGTGCAGCAGGCTCTGGCGATTTTGTTGCAATGCTAGTTGTCGTCGCTATTGATTCAGATGCTGGAGAAGAATCTGTAGCGGTGGGAAAAGTTTCGGCCAGTACAGCAACCTCAATAATGAATTCCTGCTCCAGCAGTTCTTGCAGATTTTGTTCTGTCAAACCCAATGCTGCCACTTTTTTCATGATATCAGTAGCTGTTTGCTTGCCGTCTATCATGACCAGTAAAGTGCGCAATCTGGATGCCAGTTGATACTTTCTGGTCGTGATTTCTTCGCGGCCTTTTTCGGTCTTGTCGTAGATGCTTGCGTTCATATCCAGCTACGGCCTTTGCTTGTATCAATATGTCAGAAATTGTTTCTATTTTTTTCTGAGGATACATCAATTCAGCCTGACTGCCAATGAAATGCAGGCACATGCCCGCTCTTATCTTTGATTAGATGCGTTGCGGATTAGTTTTACAGGTTTTAATTCGGAAGGTGTGGAACAAGCGTCGTTTGATGAAGACGAGCAATTGCTGCAACCAGAGCCACAGCCAGCAGTTTGCTTGACCATCTTGGCAAAAAGAGGGGCAAGTGCAGGAACGTAGCTGACACTGAATGCCCTGATTTTTTCCTTAGTCGTTGCAGGCATCCATTTCAATAACAGATATCCGGACGCCAGAGTCAGCAACAGAACTGCGATGAGGTTTTGCATGTCTTATCTCCCCAGGAACAAGCTGGAAATATGATAGGTCAGGAAAGAGGCACAATAAGCAAGGCCAAATAAATAAGCCGCCATGATGGCCGGGTAACGCAAGGTATTGGTCTCACGTTTGACAACGCTCAGGGTCGCCACGCATTGCGGTGCAAAAACATACCAGGCCAGCAGGGAAAGGGCGGTTGGTATGCTCCAGGAGTGGGCAATCAAGGGTTCAAGCGAGCGACTCAGTTCTTCACCGGATTGTGAGAGTGCGTATACCGTCCCTAAAGCTGCAACAGCAACTTCACGGGCTGCCAATCCAGGTACCAGGGCAATACAAATTTGCCAGTTAAAACCAATAGGCGCAAATATCACTTCCAGCGCACGTCCTAGGTAACCGGCAATGCTGTAATAAATCGGTGGCTGCGTTGCATTTTCTGGCGCGCCAGGGAAACTGCTGAGGAACCACAGCAAAATCATGAGAGACAGAATAATGGTGCCGACGCGGGTGGTGAAAATCTTGATTCTCTCCCACAGACCCAGCAGCAGGTTCCGTACATTTGGCCAGCGGTAGTCAGGCAACTCCAGCATCAAAGCCTGTTGATGTACTTCGCTACCCCATTTCTTTTTAAAGAAGTAGGCCACCAGCATGGCTGAGACTATGCCACCCAGATATAAGACAAACAGCACCAGTCCCTGCAGATTCAATATGCCCAATACAGTCTGATCAGGAATAAAGGCCGCGATGATCAGGGCATATACAGGCAGGCGCGCTGAGCAGGTCATCAAGGGGGCGATCATGATCGTCACGAGCCGGTCACGCGGATTTTGGATTGTCCTGGTTGCCATGATGCCGGGGATGGCGCAGGCAAAGCTCGACAGCAGGGGGATGAAGGCGCGACCTGACAGGCCGACTTTGCCCATGACCCGATCGAGCAAAAACGCTGCACGTGGCAAATAGCCGGAGTCTTCCATGATCAGGATGAAAAAGAACAGGATGACAATCTGCGGCAAAAACACCAGCACGCTACCGGCACCGCCTATCACGCCCTTGACCAGCAAGCCTTGCAGTACGCCGGGCGCCAGCGCTGATTCAACTGAGGTGCCAGCCGCATCAATGCTTGATTTGATCAAATCCATCGGTGCCTGTGCCCAAGCGAATACTGCCTGAAATACCAGGAACATCAGGGTCGCAAAAATGACGGGGCCGACAGCAGGATGCAAAATCCAGCTATCCAGGCGATAACTCAAACTGGCCGCGCGTTCGCTGACTGCGTCAACATCTTGCGTGACGCAGGCAGCCAACACCGCATTGGCTTGTTGTTGCAAGCTCTCAGGGCTTTGTGCAGAAAGTGCATGCGGTGTGATGTTGCCATTTGGTCGCAGCGTTTGCGCCAGCGCCTCTAGTTCAATCAGAAGGGCATCGATACCTTTCGGATCGACTGCAATGGTCTCGACCACTGGAATATTCAGCGCGCGGCTTAAAGCAGCAATATCTATGTGGATATGGCGCTTCTTGGCAATATCCATCATATTCACTGCCAGTATCAGCGGTTGGCCAAGTGCCAGCAGTTCAAACACCACCCGCAGGCCGCGTTTCAAGTTAGTTGCATCGACTACGCATACCACGGCATCTGGCATGGTTTCATCAGTGCGTTGGCCGGTGACGACTTCCTGGGTGATTTTTTCATCAGGTGTGATGGCGTGCAGGCTGTAAGTACCTGGCAAATCCAGCACCTGCCATTGACGCCCTGCATCAGAACGGAATTTACCTTCTTTCCGTTCTATCGTGACACCTGCATAGTTTGCTACTTTTTGTCGCGCACCTGTCAATCGATTGAATAGTGCAGTTTTTCCGCAGTTAGGGTTGCCGACAAGAGCGATGAGCGGAGAAAACAATTCGTTCACTATGTTCCTACTTTTCCTGAGTGAGTAACGCCGGGGACAACGCCAATCAAGGCTGCTTCAAAATTTCGCAGTGCAAAGGTAGATTGGCCTATCCTGACTGCTAATGGTTCTCCGCCAAAATAGCCTTTGTGTAATATCTTTACCGACTCGCCTTTAACAAAGCCTAGTTCTTTAAGGCGGCGGGTAATATTGAACAGGCTATCGTCTTTCGCATCGCCTTGCTCTTGAACATCTTCAACGACGCCGGAGTCTCCGACTTTCATCAGATTCAATGTGGTAGCAACTGCATGCTGCAATGGCAAACTGCTCATGGCGTAATTCCTGTGACAAAGAAAAAATGCAACTCTAAATGATAATGAGAATATATATCAATACCGCTTTTGTTTCAATCGCTATACAGGCTGGCAGTGGCAAGCTTTGCGATTCCTCAGAGATTTGTGAAGTTTATTTTTCTTTTAGTAACAAACCTGTCTTTTAATTAATTATTTAAGCGCGCAACCTTAAATAAATTCTTGTATGAGAGGGGATAATAAAATATAGTTGTATTGTGCAACTATATATGAATGAGTCATGAACCCTGCAATGTCATCGCCTCCTATTCAAGAAATCCGCGATGCTTCGCGCAGACTGGTGCGGGAGCTTGGTTTTATGAAGCCAACACTTGCTGGTACAAGTCTGCCTGCATCTGCAGTACATGCCTTAATTGAGATTGGTGAACATGGCACGTTGAGTGCAACGGCACTTTGCGATCTGCTCTGTCTAGAAAAATCCAGTGTCAGCCGTATGGTGCGCAAACTGATAGACAGCGGTGAGTTGATCGAGACCAGCAGTCAAAAAGATGCGAGAGGGAAAGAACTCGCATTAACAGCACAAGGCAGGCAGACCCTGGACGGCATCAACCAGTTCGCTCACCTGCAAGTCAGTAATGCATTGAAAAACATTCCTGTGTCAGTTCATGAAAAAGTGCGGGCTAGCCTTTTTACATACGCAAGAGCACTCGCGGCCGTCCGTGAGGGCGTGTCGCCAACTTTACTTCATGAGGTTAGTGTTCAATCCGGCTATCACTCTGGTGTGCTTGGCCGGGCGGTAGAAATGCATGCGCGCTACTATGTGCGTACTTCAGGATTCGGGCATTTTTTTGAAGCCAAAGTTGCCAGTGGCATGGCTGGATTTATCGGGCGCCTCGATAAGCCATGCAATCAACTATGGTCTGCAGTCAGTGAAGGCAAAGTTGTCGCCACCATCGCGATCGATGGTGAAGACCTTGGCGACAATATTGCTCACTTGCGCTGGTTTATCGTCGATGACGAATTACGCGGTAGCGGGATAGGCAGGCGTTTACTGAGTGAAGCAGTTTCCTTTTGTGAACAGCAGCAATTCAGTGAAATACAGCTATGGACATTTAAAGGCCTGGATGCAGCACGCCGCCTTTATGAGCAAGCGGGTTTTATCATGCTTGAAGAGCTCCCAGGCCGGCAATGGGGGGAGGAGGTCATAGAACAACGATTTGCCCGCCCCATTATTCGGTAAATCCTGTTAATTCTGGCGGCTGATATTGGCAGTGCAGAGGCGACATGCTTGCGAAATTATTTTATTCTGTGAAAATCCATGACCCAATTGGTTTCCCAATGAGTACCAGCATCTACTGAAAATGCCTGCTCCCAGCGAGGTTGATCGGGCGCTGGCATGCTCCATAAAAAGCGCACTCGTATTGCCTGGCCAGCGTAAGTGTCATTTGCATAAAATTGCCCTTCGCTATTCACAAAACTTCCCTGCATGGGCACGTCCAACTGAGTCGGGTAACGGCCATCCAGCCACCAGATGGACCAGATGCCTTTTTCTACATCGAATGAACGTAAGGTCGCTGCACGGTATGCGCCACCTGGCATATCAAGCAAGTTGTCATCGACGTTGCCAGCGCCGCCAAGGATTTTGCTGACAGAGGTATTGCCATCAAATTCCAGCCAGTCCTGGCAGTTGGCAAGCCGCTCTTTAAGGCGGCGGTGTTTGACCTTCCAATTACCAATAAAAAAATCAAAGTCGGCAACGCCTGTAGTATTTGTTGTGATATTCATGTTTTCTCCTCGGTTAAACATGCTTCGGCAGAAGCAATAAGCGAAAGAATAGAGACTATATAGGGCATAATTCATCCTATTAATTGCATAAACTTGGCATATGCCTCAAAGTTATCATCCGACCACCCGCGTCCTTGCGTTGCTGGAACTCTTGCAAAATCAAGGGCAGATCAGTGGTGCTGACCTGGCACAGAAACTGGATATTGACCGGCGCAGCCTGCGTCGCTATATCGTCACTCTTGAGGAAATGGGCATACCCATCATGACCGTGCGAGGTCGCCATGGTGGGTATTCCATCATGCCGGGTTTTAAATTGCCACCCATGATGTTTAATGAAGAGGAGGGCTTTGCCATTTCCATTGCCCTGTCTGTCGCACGTCAAATGAAACTACTGGACGCTGCGTCGTCCATAGAAAGCGCACAGGCAAAATTACAAAGAATCCTGCCGGACAAACTCAGGCAAAGATTGAAGGCCGCAGATGCAGCGATAGAACTCAATCTTCAATCCGCAGCAGTGCCGGCTGATAAAGAGATCCTGGCCATGCTAAGCCATGCCGTTGCGCACAAACAAGCGATGCACTTGCGATACCGAGGTGCGAATGATGTGGAGAGTGAAAGGGTGGTCGATGGCTATGGTCTGGCCTTTCACGCAGCATGTTGGTATTTCGTTGGCTTTTGCCATTTACGACGAGATATACGTAGTTTCAGGCTGGACAGAGTGATACATTCAGATTTACGGGCCAGGCATTTTGATGTCCCTGCCAATTTCAGTGTCATCACATATCTGCGTAGCGCTGTGGCGACTATTCCCCGTGCCTACAGTGTCGAAGTCTTGTTGAAAACGGATATGGAAAGGGCGCGCGGACATTTGTCTGACTCGATTGCTGTGTTGGAGCAAACTACGGAGGGAGTACTGTTGTATAACCAGTCTGAAGATTTGACTTGGTTTGCAAGACAATTGGCCGCTTTGCCCTTTGATTTTGAAATTCGTAAGCCTGCGCAATTGCACACTGAGCTTAAAGACGTGGCAAACCGCTTATTACAGAATTGCCTGCCCTAATCTGAGATAAACGCCACAATGCATATAATTTCTTCTTTTAATGAAGAAATTATTCTTTTTAGGCTTGTGAATTAGAAAAAACTATGACAAGATGGTATGGTCAATAATGAAAAAGCCTTGAAATTAACCAGCATATGAATACGCAAAGCACTTATCAATCACTGATTCAGGCAAGTTCAGGTCTCGCGACGCGGGCAGGCAGGCTATTGGGCAAGTGGATGGGGATAAGCGAAGTTGATGTTCTCGCTGCAGGAATGATTTCTAGGGCGGCACTGGTGCCATCATGGGAAATAGCCACGGGCTTTGACGGCCAGGATGGCGGCAGTGAGTTCGCATTTTGCAGGACTATGATGATGGACATTCGGGGTGCAAACCCTTGAAATCAAGAAAGCAGATATGACACTGCTACTTGATGAGAGCTGAAAAGCCCGGATGCCTGCAAAGCTCCGGGCTTTTTGCCTTTTTGGTTTCTAAAATTCATGCTTTGACAGATGAGCATTGGAAAAACAGTAGTAAAACCCGCCGTTTGGCGGTCGTGCCGGAAAACGCCGGATAACACGGGATTCTTTAACAATTCGGGAAGATGCATAGATAGCCCCTTCCGCTACATGTTTGTCCATGTGACGGACAAGGGGGCATGCTGTGAATATCGAATGATATTCACAGCATGTTAAAAGTGACTTGAGATCAGGTCATTTTTAACATGCTGGCGCTTCATTTTGTGATGAGGTCTATACTTTCCAATACGGATAACACTGCAAAAAAGAAAATTCCTGTGGCGGGTTCAGGCATGTATTTTGTCATCCTATAAAAACAAGAAAAATAGAAAATTATGTTTATGATTTATTGGTCCATCTGTACTGATGGAAAAGAACAGGCATGCTCGAAAGAGTTTGCCAATGACTGCATGGCTGATGCCTTGCAATTCACTGAGTCTTTGCGCGCAGAGCAGCGTCAGGGCGCAGCGATTCGCCATATCACCATGTCGTGTGAGAATCCTGATTCAGTTGGTCACGCAGGTGTCGCTGATGCTGGGCCAGAATATTCCTGGAAAAAACGTCGTTAAATGCAGTGAAATGCCGATTCGGCTGAAATTTGATCATCATGCCTTACAGCATCAGCAAATCGTGGCTACAATGAAAGAACAAGTCGTCGTGATGGCGATGGCATGTGCAGCGAGCACCTATCAATCCGTCTTCCCAAATTGGAAAAACATCCCATACAAACAGGTGATGTATGCAACAAATATTGGTTTTGGATATAGCAGGGGTACCATATGACTGGATAAGTCAGAACGACGCTGCGACTCAATACGCCGCAAAAAAAGTGGCATGGGATATAGGTGATCAGGTCATCATGCTGCGTGGTGGCTACAACAAGGATGGTGAACAATCAAAAATCTTCATCAAGCCTATTATTTCTATACGTAATAGTGAACGTATGTCCAGGAACAGCCGTCATCAGATTCCCTTGGGCGACGGTAACCGTCTGCTATATGCGCGCGACAGGCACATCTGTGCTTATTGTGGCGAGACTTTTCCTTACCAGGAATTATCGCGCGACCACATTCTGCCAACTTCTCGCGGTGGAAAAGATGCCTGGGAAAATTGCGTAACTGCTTGCAAGGAATGCAATCACGCCAAAGGTAACAAGTTTGTGCATGACTTCAAACCTTTGATTTATGTGCCGTATGCACCTTGCCGTTTCGAGCATTTCATCCTGAGCGGCAGGAATGTGATTGCTGATCAACTGGAGTATCTTGCAGCGAAATTACCCAGACACAGTCGTCTGTTGTAGCGCGTGGGCATGAATCCTTGTCGCATGTAAGTGGATTCATGCCTTTTTAAATTCAGGATTTTATTCAAGGCGCACAATTGTCAGTGCAATTTATAACATGCATTTACAATGCATGTTATATGAGGTATGATGGCTCCACATTAACTTTTAATTTCACCGCTTGTTTAAAGTCTTTCATTTTCATCTGGCTTTAAACATGTATTTCAAATACATTTACATAATTGAATATGTTAAAAATTAATACAAGAAATCTAGTAAAAGCCACGGTGCCGGTATTGAAAGAACATGGTGTCGCCTTGACCCGCCATTTTTATGCGCGCATGTTTTCACATAACCCGGAATTGAAATCTGTCTTTAATCAGGGTAATCAGCAATCTGGCAGCCAGCAACAAGCTTTGGCAATGGCTGTGTTGGCGTATGCCGAACACATTGATGACCCTTCGGTCCTGATGCCGGTATTGACCCTGGTAGCGAACAAGCACGTCAGCGTTGGCATCAGGGCAGAGCATTATCCTGTCGTTGGCATGCATCTATTGGCATCGATCAAAGAGGTATTGGGTGACGCTGCCAGCGATGAGTTATTGGCAGCCTGGGCTGCAGCCTATGGGCAACTGGCAGATATATTGATTGCACAAGAGAGCGCCATTTATGCAAAAGCGGCAATGACCCCCGGAGGGTGGACAGGATGGCGCGGCTTCATCGTCAGCAAAAAAATAGTGGAAAGTGAAGAAATAACGTCCTTCTATCTGCAACCTGCCGATGGTGGATCGGTGCCTGATTACAAGCCTGGTCAATACATCTCAGTCAAAGTATTTGTTCCTGAATTGGGCATGATGCAACCACGTCAATACAGCCTTTCATGTGCGCCTGGTCAAGCCTATCTGCGTATATCAGTCAAACGCGAGGCTGCAATGGCGACCAAACCAGCAGGCCTGGTTTCCAATGTATTGCACAGGGATTGTCATGAAGGTGCATTAATTGATGTGGCGCCACCTATGGGGGATTATGTTTTGCATGAGGACAGGGATACCCCCGTGGTTCTGATCAGTGCCGGTGTAGGTGTAACCCCCAAACTTGCCATGCTGGAGCATTTACTCAAACAAAACACCAAGCGCAAAATACGTTTCGTGCATGCTTGCAGGCATGGTGGAGTGCATGCATTCAAACAACAAGTTCGTGAATTGAATGAGCAATACGGACAAATCAAATCATTGACGTATTATGAGGCGCCGCGTGCAGAGGATCTGCAGTCCGTAGATTATGATCAGCAAGGGCGACTGGATCTGCAGGCTGTGGCGAGTGATTTTATTTTACCTGAAGCCGATTATTACATCTGTGGACCGCGTCCGTTCATGCAGGAACAAATCGCCAGTTTGCAGAGTCTGGGCATTGCATCTGCACGGATACATAAAGAGGCTTTTGGGAGTGGCGGATTCGCACACTGATGAGACAGCGCAATGTCAGGCCTGGTTTGATTTGAAACCTATGATATTGCCTTGCTGTAGCTCTGTATTAATGTGATTTTTCAGGTCAAATAAAATCAGGTGATGGTCCAGTGCGCAACTCATGTTGCCAACGAATTGCGCACTGATTCAATCTGAATTTATTCAGGAACGTGTAATTGGCAAGCCCAGATCTTCAGTCAGGCTGATATGTTTGGCCAACTCCAGTTTGGCGATCGCATTTCTATGCACTTCATCCGGGCCATCTGCCAGACGTAAAGTGCGGTTGCCAGCCCATTGCGCCGCCAGCGGGAAATCGCCAGAAACACCGCCCGCACCATGCGCTTGTATGGCCCAGTCCAGCACTTGCTGAGTGACGTTCGGCGCCAATACCTTGATCATGGCGATTTCTGCCTGCGCATGCTTATTGCCGACGGTATCCATCATGTAAGCTGCCTTCAAGGTCAGCAGACGTGCCGTATCAATTTGTATGCGCGATTCGGCAATTCGCTCACGCCAGATGCTTTGTTCAGAAATCTTCTTGCCAAAGGCAGTGCGGCTGTTCAGGCGTTTGCACATCAATTCCAGTGCGCGTTCTGCGACTCCTATGGCGCGCATGCAGTGATGGATGCGGCCAGGGCCGAGACGACCCTGGGCAATTTCAAAACCACGACCTTCACCCAAAAGAATATTCGATGCAGGCACACGCACGTTTTCAAACAGGATTTCGCAATGGCCATGTGGCGCATCATCATAACCAAAGACCGGGAGAGGGCGGACCACAGTAATGCCCGGAGTTTTGGCATCCACCAGTATCATCGATTGTTGTGAATGGCGCGCAGCGTTGAAGTCTGTCTTACCCATCAGGATGTACACGGCACAACGCGGGTCACCTGCGCCAGATATCCACCATTTATGGCCATTGATGACATAGTCATCGCCATCGCGGTCGATGCGGGTTTCGATGTTGGTGGCATCTGATGAAGCAACCCCAGGTTCGGTCATGGCAAAGGCAGAGCGGATTTCACCACGCAAGAGTGGTTCCAGCCATTGCTTCTTGTGCTCTTCGCTGCCATAGCGCTCTATGGTTTCCATATTGCCGGTGTCAGGTGCTGAACAGTTGAATACTTCCGGCGCCCAGCTTACACGACCCATGATTTCGCACAATGGAGCGTAATCCAGGTTCGACAAGCCTTCTGGCGCACGTACCGATTTTGGCAAGAATAAATTCCACAACCCTTGTGCACGCGCTTTTGGTTTTAAATCTTCAATGATCTGGGTGGCGATCCAGCGATTGCCTTTTTCCAGCCCATTGCGGTCAATTTCTTCTTTATAGGCTTTTTCATTGGGATAAATATGCTCATCCATGAAACGCAAGAGCCGGCCTTGCAAGTCTTTACAGCGATCTGAGTATTCGAATTCCATGTTGTCTCCAATAATATTGTCGTTTTGCGCTGCTCTGGACCTGAAAGAATTTATAGTCTGAAATGATGATTAGTTGTTAGCGTAGCTCCAGCCTAGTTCAGCCATGGGGCGTGCCGCTTCTCCTGATTTCTTGGCCTGGGCGCTGGATGCTGTGCCATCGACATAGCGTTTCATGATGCCTTGCAAGATCCCTGCCATGCGGAACAGGTTATAGACCAGATAAAAATTGAAATCTTCCTGGCGTATGGTTTTACCGGTACGCTCGCAATATTTGGCAATGTATTCCTGCTCATTGGGGATGCCCAATCCCTTGTGATCAAGGCCGGCAATGCCGCGGAACTGACCGGGGGTTACATGCCAGCTCATGCAATGATAAGAAAAATCAGCAAGGGGGTGACCAAGCGTTGACAGTTCCCAATCCAGTATCGCCATGATGCGTGGCTCAGTTGGGTGGAACATCATATTGTCGAGTCGGTAATCACCATGCACGATGCTGGTGTCGTCACCAGGTGGGATATTATGCGGCAGCCATTCTATGAGTTTGTCCATGGCTTCGATTTTTTCAGTTTCGGAAGCATGATACTGTTTGGTCCAGCGGTCAATCTGACGGGCGAAATAATTGCCCGGCTTGCCGTAGTCGGCCAAGCCTATGGCGGCGTAGTCTATGGTATGTAATTGGGCAATGACGCGATTCATTTCATCGTAAATATCTGCCCGTTGCGCAGGCGTCATGCCGGGCAGCGATTGATCCCACAGCACACGGCCATCAACAAATTCCATGATGTAGAAGGCGCGGCCTATGACATCCTCATCCGCACACAAGGCATATTGGCGAGCTGCCGGGAAGCCTGCCTTGTTCAAGGCATTCATGACCTTGAATTCACGTTCGATCGCATGGGCAGAAGGCAGCAGTTTTGCGACCGGACCAGGTTTGGCACGCATGACATAGCGCTGATCACCCGCACTGAGTTTGAAAGTAGGGTTGGATTGCCCGCCCTTGAATTGCTCCACCACCAGCTTGTCTGCGAGACTAGCGTCAAAACCTTCCACATGCTGGCGCATGTAGTCTGCCAGCGCCGCCACATCAAATTTTTGACGGTCTGCTACCGGCATGGTGCCCATGAATTCTTCAAACATCGGTGTCTCCCAATTGTTTCAGTTTTTGTATGATCTTACTCCTGGCACAGGTGGATGTGCTGGATGAGCTGAAACTATTCTAACTCAAATAATAGAACGTCCGTACTATTATTTGAGTCGTATTTGTCCATCCCATTGATACCGTTATATTATCTGGAGATGAATTTTACATAAGTGGAAACGAGTAATGGGAATACGTGTTAAATACCAGTTGGTTGGAGCCGATGGGTTTCGGGAGTGCTTTCTCGCAGACATCAAGAAATTTTCAGAAGAAATTTTTCCAATTATGGAAGAGTGGCCAGACGATTTCCCTAAAATGTTTAAAGAAAAAGTATTGGACATCGTCGAAAGAGGCGCCGCTGCGCTCATTACTTCGAATATCGAAGAAGCAGAGCTCATCGATGAGATTGTTTTCGAGTATTGGGACCTACTTCATAACGAGCAAAATGAATATATCAGCTCGCCTATAAAACATTACAATTATCCAGGTGCGCTTTCAGAGGTGTTGCCTAATTGTTCTAATCCTGCATCTGATTACTATCAAATGCTTTTGTTTGAAGGGCGCACTGTAGTTGCATGCCCAGACTATTCTTTCAAGTCACCGGACGGAATATTTTGCTTGTCCTGGCTTTACCCTCACGAAATTATCGAGTTGAAAACCGAGATTAATTCTTTTGAAGGAATTTTGAATGGCGATGAAAACGCTGTCCTTGCAGTTGATTTACTACTGCGTGCTTTAACAAAAGCCGAGCAAAGTCGTTGCAGCCTTTTAGTCACAATAGGTTGATGGCAGCATTATTTGCATATGAGTGTATTAAAGTAGTTTCAGTGCTTCAATTGCGACACTCAAAGACTCGCCCATGACGGTTTTTTGATAATACGCGCTGTATAAAAAAACGAGACTTTTAAGCGGCTTGTTGTTGAGTCTGGTTCAATACTGCAGACTTGTATTTCTTTTACAAATCTACCCTGCAAGGAAATGCACATGCTCAGAAATATCATTGTCGTTTTCACTATTTTTCTGATCACATCTATGCCAGTGAAAGCAGCCCCTGGTTATGTGATTATTGATGCCAGTAAACCCAATGTGACATCGTATACATCAATACCCAAGTCCCTGACTGACGTTGATCTTGATAAATTAAGGGGACAAGTCAGTGCACAGGCTGGGGTCAGCATGGAAACATGGGAGGCCTTCAAAAACAATTTACATTTGCTCGTAGAAGCTAAAATAAAAAAGAATGAATATCCCGAACTGATCATAAAAGAAGGACTAGCCGACTTTCTTGAAAAGTTTGAGGGTATTCCATTGGGTTTGACATGGAATGGCGGGATAGCTCTAACGTACAATGATTACATACATGCGAAAAGAACTTATCAGCAATATTTGGAAAAGCCGGATTCTGTTGCCAGGGTAAACGAAAGAAACCGCGATCCCGTGCATCCTGCTAATCACTTGAAAGTGCTGGTATCAAATATGAGCAAATAAGCTCAAATAAGCAAAAATAGATCAGTGGCCTACGCCAGTTTGATGCCTGCCTAGGCAAGCCATAAAACAAACAACTTTGTTCAAAGCAAGTTCAATACCCCATCCAACCCGACAAAATTCAGGGCCACATCGGCCTGTGCACGCACCACAGGCTTGGCCCTGAATGCGACTGACAAGCCAGAAATTTTCATCATCTTCAAGTCATTCGCACCGTCACCCATGACGATGGCCTGGCTGGTGGTAATGCCCATCTCGGCACAGACGCGTTCCACGGTTCTTTGCTTTTCATTAGCATCGACGATAGTGCCTATGACTTTGCCGGTCAGTTTGCCGTCCTGAATTCCAAGTACATTGGAGTGAGTGTAGTCCAGATTCAGGCGGGACTTCATGCGGTCGGTGAAGAAAGTAAAACCACCGGATACCAGCAAGGTCTTGAGGCCAGCTTGCTGTATGGTCTTCAGCATTTGGTCTGCGCCCAGGGATAATTGCAGGCGTTCGTCATATACGCGTTGCAGGGCGCTGGCGTCCAGTCCTTTGAGCAAGGCGACGCGACGGATCAGGCTTTCCTGAAATTCCAGCTCGCCGCGCATGGCGGCTTCGGTGATTTCTGCTACCTGCGGTTTCAGACCCTGCATGTCAGCGATTTCATCGATGCACTCTATGGTGATCAGGGTTGAATCCATGTCCATGGCGACCAGCTTGAAATCTGCCATGGCAAGTTGCTGATCCAGAGCCGTGATATCCAGTTGAGCAGCAAAGCAGCGTTCGCGTATCGCACTCAAGATCTGTTCATCATATTCTGCATCATCAAGACGCACTGCCTGGGCATTCAATTGCACCAGTTTTGCCCTGGTCTGGCTGGTGATATCCTGGATGAGTGCGGTGTTATTGCTGAGCGTATTGTTCAGGCCTTGTATGGTCAAATGCATAGTCGTCTCTTTTTATTCACTTATTTTATTTGCTGATTTTATTCACTTATTTTATTCAACTAATTAGTGCAGTGCCTTGATGGTAGCCTTGATCTGGGCTACGCGGCTGGCAAGGTCGGGCATGGCGGCAGTGATGCGCAGCTTGTCCTGACCATTGAGCTTGATGTTTTTGTTCTTTTGCACCAGTTCTATGATGCGCATGCCGTCTATCGGCGGCTTGGGTTCAAATTGCAGGGTTGCTGCTTCGCTATGCGCATCTATCTTGATGATGCCGAGAGGTTTGGCTGCGACGCGCAGTCTGTGTGTTTCCAGCAGTGATTTAACAGGTTCCGGCAATTTGCCAAAGCGGTCTATCATTTCTTCCTGCATATCATCAATGCCATTGGCGCTGCTGCAATTGGCCAGGCGCTTGTAGATGGACAGGCGCTCGTGCACGTCACCACAGAATTCATTCGGCAGCAGGGCAGGGATGTGCAGGTTGATTTCTGTTGTCGTAGATAATGGTGCAGCCAGGTCAGGTTCTTTGCCATTCTTCAGCGAGCGTACAGCCTCACTAAGCATGTCGGAATACATCTGGAAGCCTATCTCATGCATTTCGCCAGACTGGTTATCACCCAGCACTTCACCAGCACCACGAATTTCCAGGTCATGCATGGCCAGGTAAAAGCCGCTTCCAAGTTCTTCCATTTGCTGGATGGCTTCAAGACGACGATTGGCCTGTTTGGTCAAGCTTTGCACATCATGCACCAGCAAATAGGCATAGGCCTGGTGATGCGAGCGACCTACGCGCCCACGCAATTGATGTAACTGCGCCAGGCCAAATTTATCGGCTCTGTGCATGATGATGGTATTGGCGGTTGGTACGTCGATGCCGGTTTCGATAATCGTGGTACACAGCAAAATATTATGGCGTTGGGCCACAAAGTCACGCATGACTTTTTCCAGGTCACGCTCATGCATTTGGCCATGTGCCACGACGACACGTGCCTCTGGCAGCAGGGCTTCCAGCATGGCCTTGCGGTTTTCTATGGTTTCCACTTCATTGTGCAGGAAATACACCTGGCCACCACGCTTCAGTTCACGCAAGCAGGCTTCGCGGATGACGGAATCATCTTCGCCGCGTACAAAGGTCTTGATTGCCAAACGCTTTTGCGGTGCAGTCGCGATGACAGAAAAGTCACGCAAGCCTTCCAGTGCCATGCCCAGGGTACGGGGTATCGGTGTTGCTGTCAGCGTCAATACATCGACCTCTGCACGCAAGGCCTTCAAGGCTTCTTTCTGGCGTACACCAAAGCGGTGTTCTTCATCAATAATCACCAGGCCAAGGCGCGAGAATTTGACGTCGTCAGACAGTAATTTATGCGTGCCTATGACGATATCAACAGTGCCGTCGCCCATGCCTTTCATGGCGGTGCTGATTTCCTTGCCAGAACGGAAGCGTGATAGTTCAGCAATTTTCACTGGCCAGGCGGCAAAGCGGTCAGCAAAGGTTTGAGCATGTTGCTCTGCCAGCAGGGTGGTAGGTGCCAGGATGGCGACTTGCTTGCCACCCATGACTGCAACGAAGGCGGCACGCAGGGCGACCTCTGTCTTGCCAAAGCCAACGTCGCCGCAAATCAGCCTGTCCATGGGCTTGCCGGAGGTCATGTCTCCAATCACGGCGGTGATGGCGGCGGCCTGGTCTGGCGTTTCATCAAAGCCAAAGCTGTCTGCAAAGGCTTCGTAGTCACGCGCAGAATATTCAAAGGCATGACCCTGGCGCGCGGCGCGACGGGCATACAGGTTCAACAGCTCGGCGGCAGTATCGCGAATTTGTTGCGCGGCTTTTTTCTTGGCTTTTTCCCACTGACCTGACCCCAGACTGTGCAAAGGTGCATCATCTGGCGAAGCACCGGAATAGCGAGAAATGACATGCAGTTGCGATACCGGCACATACAGCTTGGTGTCTTTTGCGTATTCCAGATGCAGGAATTCAGTTTCACCCTCGCCCAGATCCATGCTGATCAGGCCCATGTAGCGGCCTATACCGTGGTTGCTATGGACGACAGGATCGCCAATTTTCAGTTCTGACAGATCGCGCACCATGTGCTCGACCTGGGTGACAGCTTCCTGCTTTTTGCGACCTATGCGCTTGCCACTACCGGCGTACAATTCAGCTTCGGTAATAAAGGCCAGGCCATCTGCCAGCACAAAGCCGGCGTGCAGAGGCGCAACGCCCAGCATCAGTTTGGCATCTGCTGTGGCAAAGTCAGTATAACCTTCACACAGGCTCAGGCGGATGTCGTATTCAGTGAAATATTGCTGTAAGGTTTCGCGCCGGCCCAAAGTCTCGGCGCAAATCATCACGCGTTTATCTGTTTGCAGCAAGAAGGATCGCAAGTTCGTCAGCGGATCGTCCGCGCGGCGATTGACGGCGATATCTGGTAAAAAGCTGGATACTTCAGAAGCCGCAGCGGCTTTGTCTATGGCCGCGATAGTCCAGCGTGCCAGCGGTTTCATCGCAGCAAAGAAGTCTTCGTCGCGTAAAAATACAGTTTCTGGTGCCAGTACCGGGCGTTCGCGGTCAGACTTTAAAAATTGGTAGCGTGAGCGGGTATCGTTCCAGAAACGTCGAATGGCATCGTCGATATCGCCTACCAAGGCAAAATGCGGCGCTTCTGGCAGATAGTCAAACAGGGTAGCGGTTTTCTCAAAGAACAGCGGCAGATAATATTCTATACCGGCTGAAGGTATGCCATTGCCTATGTCCTTGTAGATGCTGGAACGTGAAGGGTCACCTTCAAAAGTTTCGCGCCAGCGGCTGCGGAAGGCAGTTCGGGCTGGTTCATCCATAGGGAATTCGCGCCCAGGCAGCAAGCGCACTTCCGGCACAGGGTAGAGCGAACGCTGGGTGTCGGCATCAAAGGTGCGTATGGTTTCTATGGTGTCGCCAAACAGATCCAGCCGGTAAGGCAGGGCCGAACCCATGGGGAACAAGTCGATCAACCCACCGCGCACAGAATATTCACCCGGCGACATAACCTGGCTTACATGGCTATAACCTGCCAGTGTCAGCTGGGTTTTTAGCTTCGCCTCGTCAAGACGGTCACCTTTTTTAAAAAAGAAGGTGTAGGCTGCGAGGAAAGAGGGCGGCGCCATGCGTAGCAAAGCCGTCGTTGCCGGTGCCAGCAAGACATCGCAATTGCCATTCTGGATTTCATGCAAGCTGGCCAGGCGCTCAGACACCAGGTCCTGATGCGGGGAAAAGGCGTCGTAAGGCAGGGTTTCCCAGTCTGGCAGCAAATGACAGCGCAGTTCCGCATTAAACCAGGGGATTTCATCCAGCAGACGCTGGGCGTCTCCCGGGTTGGCGACAAAAATGGTCAGCATGCGCTTGTCAGCCTTGAGCGCCGTCGCTGCTTGCGCCAGGGCATAAGCATCGGAAGAACCATGCAAATTGGGGAGTGCCAGTTTATGGCCGGGTTTTGCTAAGGATTTGCTGAAATCAAATGACATTGCGGCTATACATGTGGGATGCCGTAAAAGCTGCTTACGGAACAAGATACGCGGTTAAAATGAGCGCCTAATTATAAACGAAGGGGCTCTTTCTTATCGGGGTCGCTTCAAGAGCTTGTGACATTCATGGAAAAACAATTGCAAGAACATCATTTTGAAGCTGAAAAGGTGGCAAATACGCCTCGCTATATTGCGCTGATTCCTGCTGCAGGCGTGGGTTCGCGTATGGGTGCAAGTACACCTAAGCAATATATGCGTATAGGTAGTAAATCAGTTTTGCAGCACACTGTCGATGCATTTCTTGGTTTCTCAAAAATACAGCATTCCTATGTTATCGTCAGCCCGAATGATGCGTATGTCGATGAATATCTGGCAAAAGCAGAAAACCTGAGCGTCTTGCGCTGTGGTGGTGCCAGCCGTCGTGATACGGTTAGAAATGGTTTGAGCGAATTAGCCAATACTTTGAGCAATCAGGACTGGGTACTCGTGCACGACGCCGCCAGGCCAGGGTTGACATCAGGTTTGTTGCAACATTTAATTGATAGTGTTGCTGATGATGCAGTCGGCGGCTTGCTTGCCTTGCCTGTGGTTGATACCGTCAAGCGAGTACAAAATGGCAAAGTGCAAACCATACCGCGTGATGGCTTGTGGATGGCACAGACCCCGCAAATGTTCCGTTATCAGTTGTTGTGCGACGCCCTGGATGCAGCGGATCAGGTCACCGATGAAGCTAGTGCTATTGAAGCGGCTGGCCATGCCCCCATACTGGTTGAAGGACATGTGCGAAACATGAAGCTGACTTTGCCAAGCGATATTGCATTGATTGCCCAGTATTTGAATAGCCCGGAAGAATAAAGGAAGCTTGATGCAAAATAAGATGTTACCGTTCAGAATAGGTCAGGGTTATGACTGTCATGCACTGGTGCCAGGTCGTAAATTGATTATCGGTGGGGTGACTATCCCGCACATTACAGGTTTGCTTGGGCATTCAGATGCGGATGTGTTATTGCATGCGATTACCGATGCACTGTTCGGTTCAGTCGCCCTGGGTGATATAGGCAGACATTTCCCGGATACCGATACCCGTTTTGCCGGTGCCGATTCGCGCGTTTTATTGCGTGAAGCCGTCAAGCGTATTCATGCTGCAGGTTATGAAGTGGGGAATCTGGATGCCACCATCATTGCCCAGGCACCGAAGATGGCTCCGCATATTGCAGGCATGGCGGCAAATATTGCAGAGGATATGCAGGTCGGTGTCAATCAGGTCAATATCAAGGCAAAAACCAATGAACGTCTTGGTTATCTGGGTAGGGAAGAGGGCATAGCTGCCGAAGCCGTGGTACTGGTTTTTCCGCGAGTCAGCAACTAGACTGCAAGTAAGCTGCAAAAAGCTAAGCTGCAACGAAGTTAAGAATGTTCCATCAAGGAGATATGATATGAAACGAGAGCAATTGAAACATTTGCTGCGCCTGTTGCATCAAGAACTGGCAAGTACTGAAGCTGTTGATGATGAGTTGAAATCCTTGCTGGAGAAATTGAATGAGGATATTCAACACGTCCTGGCAACCACGCAAAATCAAGATGACCCTGTATTCGCGGCCTTGAGTGAGCGATCGCAGGCTCTCTCAGCGAAATTTGCTGCACAGCATCCCAAGCTGGAACCAGCTTTGCGTGAACTGGGTACCATGCTTGAAAAAATTGGTGTTTGACAAGCTTTCATCAATCCAGTCCCAATTTAAAACCGCCTTTGGCGGTTTTTTTATTATTTAAAGGGAAATAAGATTGCGCTGTAGCCGAACCAGATCCCTGGCGACTGTTGAAGAAAAAGTATCTCGTATCGAAGAGACAGAAGAACAAAGATAGCAAACGCCAAAAATAGAGGGTAGCTCTGCTACAATACACGGTTAGCCTATTGAAATGAGTGCTTGTAGGCTATATATGGCTAGGTATGTGGGCTTCTCATAGGTTACTCATTTCAATCTTGTCGCATTAATGCGCAATTACTCTATTTATTTGTCATGCAAATCATACAAAATACCGCTGTCACTTTGAATTACACCATGTTCAGTGCTGAGGGCGAGGTCATAGACCAGAATCAGCAGCCCATCGTTTATTTGCATGGTGGATATGATAATATTTTGCCAGCAGTGGAAGCCGCGCTGGAGGGTAAAGCCGTTGGCGATAAAGTCTCTGTGACTTTGGCACCTGAAGAAGGTTTTGGCGAATTTGATCCAGAATTCGTGCGCGAAGAAGATATCAGTGCTTTCCCTCCTGATATCGAAGTTGGCATGATGTTTGAAACACGTGAGCCAGAAACCGGCGAAACCATGCAATTCCGGGTTACTGCTATCGATGCAGGCGTGGTCACTGTCGATGGTAACCATCCCCTGGCTGGCATGACCATACGTTTCGATGCAGAAGTGCTGGATGTCCGTGAAGCGACCGATGAAGAAGTTGTGCACGGTCACGTGCATGGCGAACATGGTCATCACCATTAATATGCATGCACAGGAATAGCTGAATTCTGGCTTGTTCCTGCATAGGGGAATCCATACACATGGTTTCCCTTGTTCTTCGCTGCTGATCTGCAGTGTCAATTCAAGTCCAAGTGCAAGCCAAGGGTGTGTATGAAAGACTATTATTTTATTCTCGGTATTGCCACCAACGCGAGTCTGGCAGACGTCAAGAAGGCGTTTCGTCAAAAGGCTGCAGAGTTTCATCCAGACAGGAATGATTCTGAACTGGCGCCGGAAAAATTCCATGCGGTCAAAGAAGCTTACGATATCTTGTCGGACGAGGCGGCGCGTACTGCCTATGATGAAAATCGCAGGCGCAATTTGCTGGATTCTCCTATCGAGACAGCGACCGAAATCTGGAAAAATTATTTATCAGGAGTATTGCAGTGAAATTGTCACGTTTTTTTGAAGATATTATTCCGCTCTATAAGGCTGAATTGGAGGATTTAAAATCCGATTCCGAGGGCAAAAACGTGCTCAAGGCCAGGTTGCGTGAAAAGGCTGAACAACTGCCCATGTTACTGCCCATGATGGCCAGCAACCCTGAAATGCTGGCAGTCGCTTTCCATCAGGGCTTCATTTTCATGAATCCATTGACGATGGAATCATTGATCACCAAAGAGGCAGGTAAATTCCTTTCCTGGAAAACTTTGTCGGCAGCAGTCAAGCTGGAACCTTGGGCTGAACCACTGAGCCGCATCGTCCTGAAAGACCCTGACGGCGAAGCTTTCCTGGTGACAGCGGCAGCGCTGGAATATCTGAATCGCAGCAATACCACACGCAAGGCTGGTGCCAGCGATGCGGCAGGTGCTGACGAGGATGAAGATAAAGAAGCTAATGAGGAAAATGAAGAGTTGAAAGAACATGGCGATCTTGATGGCCAATATGGCAGACATGGTCGCGATGACGGTGATGATGGTGATGATTATGATCTGGGCGAAGCCGGTGCAGACTGGTTGGCTGAGCAAGGTTTTGACCGCAAAGAATAAGGAGTACAGATGAATTATCCTGCATTAATCGAAGCCCAAAGCCTGGTCAAGGCGGGTGACATCGCCGGTGCTGAACATGCGCTGGCCAATCTGGCCGAAACCGAAGGCGACAAAGCGCTGGTCGCTGCCCTGGATGAATTCCCCGCCAAGGATTTGCTGGCGATTATTCGTGAATACGATGCGTCCAAAGAGTCTTTGGTGAACCTGCTGGTCACTCCTGAACAATTTGCCCAGGCAGTGGTGCTGGAACGTCGCTATGGCGACCAGACTCATGAGCAATTGCGTGGCATGGTCAATTCCGTCATTTTCCGTGACGGTGCTGATCCGGCAGAATTTTTGTATGAAATCGCCGAAGTAGATGGTGGCTATGACGCTCTCGTTGATTACCTGCTCGACAGGGCGCAAATGGTAGAGCATTTCTACCGCTACGCGACTTTCGATTTGTATGAATATGGCGACGACAACAAAACCCAGGCACGTGATGATGATCTGCTGAACCTGACCCGCGACACCGAGAGCCTGGCATCGCCTTTGGACATGGCAAATCTGGAAGATCATGACTGGATGCAGGTGACTTACATCCTGCGCTATGAATTGCCAGAAATCTTCCGCGAAGTGCTGATGAAATTGCGTGCACGTTACAAGGCTTACCAAGCCAGCCTGGCGCAAGATGAGTTGCTGGAAGGCGGCGAGGGCGTTGCTGAAGAAGAGCAGGAAGAACGTCCTAAAAACAATGATGATGGTGATGACAAGGATGATGACGAAGAGTCAGCCCTGTAATTGTTGATGTTATTTTGATGTACGTGGCAGGCAGGATTTTTTCTGCCTGCTTTTCAATTCCATAGTCTGCTTCTATTCTGGTATTTATGCCTGAAAATACTTTTGAAATTGCCCTGCTTGATAATCGTCCTTACTTTGAGTCGGCGCTGCGTTATGGCGTGCAAAAGGCAATTATCTCCACCACCAAGATTGCTGCGATTGAGGCTGAAGCCCCAAAAGGCATGGTGCAGATAGCGGATGCTTTCGGCAGTAAATACCTGCGCCCTGAAATTGAAGCGGCACGTAAACGTATCGTCAATCTGGCTAGCTTGTATCTGATTGAGACGACTAAGGGTGATCTTGAACTGGCTGCCAAGATGATACGCGACAATACCTTTTTGACTTTGTCTCGCGGTGGCTCTGGCTTGCTGAAAACCTTATTCGCCATGCCGGAATATGCCTTGCTGGGTCATGAAGCCAAGGGCAAGGTAGAAGATTTTCTGGAAGCCTGGTCACTCAAGGAAAAGCCAATTGAGTACAGGAACACGCTCGAACACCGCCAAATGAATGCACTGGAAATCGAGGCTGGTTACTGGTTTGGTGAAGAGCTGGGCCTGTCTGCCAGTTATCTCAAAGAAGAGGATGTCGAAGCCGTATCAGTAGTCCGTACCGCCTTGTTGCTGCAAATGTTTGGCAAGCCCGAGGCGACGTTGCAAAACCAGGTGGAGTTTGCCAGCCTGATCGACGCTATCCGTGCATACACTGCAGCGAAGTTGAAGTCGGCTTTATCCGCAATTGATCTGGCTGATATCCCCGAGAAATTTCATGCCATCGTTGAGCGTGTGCTGGGCGAGATCAAATCCCATGATTTGCCGCGTCTGCAGGATAAATCGGCATCTCTCGACAGGCTGGTATTTGAGCTCAAGGACCGCTACTATTTGCGCGACCATGAAGTCGAAGATACTTCTGAATACGATGCCCTGGTGTCCAAGGAGTGGACCAAACTGACCAAGGGTAAAACCGATATTGATTCACTCATTACCCTGTTCGTTTGCATCACTGGTGAAATACCGCCTAAAACGACTTTGCCAGAAAAGACCGCAAAAAGCCTGGTGAAGAAATTCCGTGATCAGGGCTTTAATCCTGAGCTGGCAACAGACTGGATTAAAACAGCAGCACCTCACGAAAAGCAGGAAGGTTTGCTGGAAGACTGGAATAATTTCGTCGAAGAAGCAGGTAATTATTTAATGGATGATTGGGATACCAATTACACAGGAGCCATGCGTTTCCTGGATGCGAATTGTCATATTCAAAAAACAGTCAAGAAATAAATCCTGACGCCGAATTGAGTTATTGCTGCAATTTAATACGGCTTGCTTCTGTATCATTACGAGCCCTTTAAGACACCATGTCAGATCGATATCTTTCGATTTGAAATTAAATACTTCATTTCTGACCCGCCCTGGCAGTTGCAGTATTTTGCAGCTCCGGGTGCTCGACAAGCATTTGACCTTGCATGACAGTGATGCGGCGCAGTTTTTCTTCGCCCTTGGCAATTTCTGCTGCCGGAATGCCCATATCTCGCGCCCGGACTATCGCTTCGCGCAGGCGTGGTATTTCCTCATCCGCGGCTTTCACATAAGCCGCATACAGACGGCTATTTTGCCTGGTTTCATATTGCTGGTAAGCCTTGGCATCGGCAAGTTCGGCTGCCGTAGGTGTTTCCTGCATCGGCTCATCATGCTGGATGGGCGGCGTGCGCGGATCGCCATCGCGGGTGGCTACCAGGCTCTGGGCAGCAGAAAGTTCGGGCCCTGTAGGTAGTAGAGGAACAAATTTTCTCTCCTCTATCGATTCAGGAAATGGTGGCGGCCAGGAAGATGTCCGCATCTGCTCAGGTTTGCCGGTTGAGGTGGTGCTTGATGTGGAAACTGCTTCTGGGTGACTGGCTTGGCCATCTTCAGCTTGTGGCCAAAGTTGCCAGATCATCAGTGTTGCAGTTGCAAGGATGGTCATTGCAATGAGTATGCCTTTGTTCATAAATACATTGCCTCACAATTTCAATTAATTTGTCAGTACGGTTTTATTAACGTCAATTCTTGCGTTTTTACGTAATTGCGTTTGCAGAACAGATAGCTGACGGATCGCTTTTTCCTGCGCCAGTGCCCGGCTGGCTTGATAACGTACTTCTTCTGATCCTGGGTCCTGATAGCCTTCATTGCGTTGTTCCACGAGCACGATTTCCCAATGGGCTTTTTCGTCAGGTGCAACGGCGGCGCGAATGGGGGCGGACACTTTGCGGGGCTCCTGCATGTAAGCCAGTTGCTCCAGCCAGGACAATTGCCCGTTGTGAGCAATCATGCCCATGTCACCGCCTTGCCGGGCATCCGCTGCAGTGGAATATTGCTCTGCCAGACTGGCAAAATTGCTGCCCTGGCGCGCCAGTTCGGCAACCTGCCTTGCCTGTACTTCATTGTCGAGGCGGATATGGCGTGATCTGACAGAAACAATGCGTTTAAATTCTTCCTTGTGGTTACGGAAATAAGCTGAAACTTCTTTTGGTTTTACCTCAGCAGCGAGCTGGTTTAAAAGCCGGCTTTCTGAATCGGTATCAGCGCCTATGCCATGCAGACTCTTGATGGCTCTGACTGAATTTTGCTCTTCAACTGCCTGCCGCAAATCCTTGAGTGCCGCTTCGTCAAAACGCAGGCGCGCCCAGTCAAGCACATATAGGTTGGCCAGATAAAGTTGGGCTTGTTGACGTATGAAGTCACGATTGCGGTTAAAAAATTCTACTCGCCCTTGCACATTTTGACGGCGGAACACATCATAAAGGCTGATGTTGGTGGTGGCTGCAAAGTTGCAGCGCAGGACGGTCACTTGAGCGGCGGCAGCCTGTTGGGCTGTGCCGAGGGTGTAATCGAGTATCACTCTATTCCTGGTGCCGAAAACAGTGTTCAGTTCATCTTCTCCCAGCTTGCCCTGCTCCTGAATCATTGCATCTAGCTTGCCTCCCGGAAGCTTGCTGATGGAAGCTTCCAGATCCTTGCGATAAACGGTGCGCAAATAACCGCTTAACTGATTATCCAGCACCACATCAGGTTCAAAGGCTACCCGCCGTGACGCATGCAGTTCTTCATCAGAAAACTGGCTACGCGTTTTGTCAGTGAGCAGACGATTATTGATGATGTTATCAAGGATGTCAGTGCTTCTGGTTTTGGGTTTCTCCAATTGCGCCATCTGGGTAAGCACATCCAGTGTCAGTCTGTAAACCGGTGCGCCATTGAGATGTGCGGCCAGTTCGGGCGGCAGTGCTACTTGATTCAGTTTCGTCGCTGGGGCAATGTCTGCCGCCACGGCGGCAGACATTGTCAGGCACAGTACAGACAGGCAACAGCCTGTAATGCGTATACTCCATTGCAGGCTATGACCTGGTCTGTACATGTTAACCTCAGCTATTGAGACGGTTGGCAGCGCGGTTCAATACATGAACCATCATGGCAATGGCGTGCGGCACTACCAGGCGACCAACGCGGACGCGGTCATTCTGGTCGGTGGAGGAGAGTACGATGCCACCGTTTTGGTAAGAATATGTGCCACCCTGTGTCAGCAACTGACGTATGTCGGTCGCATTTGCAGCCAGGGGAGTAAAGTCAGCCATTGCTGCGGCAACCAGAGCTGGGTCATTCAGTTGTTGGCTATCGTAATAGCTGCTGACCCATTGCTCCCAGCCTGAATGATTGCGTGCTGATGTAGTCCAGGTGTGATGAGGTTGCAGCAAGTCGGTGGAATGCATGACAAACCCCAGACTTTGCAGGCTGGGGCTGCTCAAAAATTGCTGAAACCAATATTGCGCCAGGTTGTCTATGGGCTGGAATGGGATTTTTTCAAAATCAGCATACTGACTGGGTGTGGAGTAGCCGCCCAGACGGTAATGCGCTTCGGTGACGCCGTAAGTGTTGTACTTGCTATTGTCGCCAAACCAGCCCTTCATGCCGCCAGGGCCATCATCAAGATAATCGCCGACCAGCCAGGACGCTGCCAGATTATCCACATCGCCAGCGACAGTGAGTTTGGCATAGTTATAGCCACCAAATGGATTGCCATGCACATCAGGGCCAGCGGTATGGTTTTGGAAGTGCCAGTAAGAAGTATATTTGACGATACTTTGTGCTGCACCCCAGATGGGTGCCAACTGGCAATCGCCGGTCACGGCACCGCAAATGTAAGTATCCGCAAAATCATCAACATCATAGGCACCCTGGCCCATGGCTGTGGCGAACTGATCCACGGTAATACCTGCCCGAGCCAGGCCACTTGCCAGTGCTTTGTAGTTGGTTTTGTCGGGGTTATTTTTCATGAAGTTGACAGCATCAATAGCGATACGGCGATGGGTCTCTTGCAGGAAAGCATGTGCAGGGGTAAAGCAACAGAGCAGGGCGGTGACGGCAGCCAGTTTAAAAACGGATTTCATAGAACGTCCTTCAGGTTTAATTTGTGAAAAGGAGCGAAACTCAGACTGCTGAAATGATTGCTGTGACAAACTCCCGTCCCCTACAGAGCGAAACCGGAAGCAGCCGCTGGCATGTGCAGATATTGGATATTAAATAATTTCAGCGAATTGGCTTTTTAACATGGAGAAAAACTTCGGCATTACTGTTTTTTCTAGAAGTTGACCTCTAGTTTTCCGTAATCAATATGTCATTTTTTGTGCGTAGATATAAGAAAAAGTAATCTTTTTTGATTGCTGTGATGCAAACTTCGGGATGCGCACAATGGTGAGGAATCTCAGGCAGGATATGAGATTGAGGCTGACTTGTTAGTGCATTGCGGTGCAGCAGATATTCCTTGAAGGATGATATCGGGAGGAGGTGCTGGCAATGAAAATTTCAAAAATCACTGAGGGTGATGTTGTTAAAACGTAATGGTAGCATTTGCCGGGATTTGCCATCCTTTCATTTTAAAAGATGGCAAATCCCCGGTATGCACGTTACAAACTCAATTCCAAGACCTGACGACTGACATCCAGCGTCACGTCACGCTTTTCACCCAGGCTGACCATGCGATGGGTTTCCAGTGCTGACAGGATAGGTGCAATATCGTCGCTGCCGAGTTGATAATCACTGAGACGGGTCTTGACACCCATTTGCTCAAAGTAATCTTGCATGCGGCTGATGGCACTTTCAATGCGGCTGTCTTCATCCCCACCGTGCAAGCCCCAGACTCGTTCGGCAAATTGCAGCAGCTTTGCCCGTTTGCCTTCCTTGCGCACGCGCAGCATGCTAGGCAGGACGATGGCCAGGGTTTGGGCGTGGTCAATGTTGTGCAGAGCAGTCAGCTCATGGCCTATCATATGCGTGGCCCAGTCTTGCGGCACGCCGGTCGAGATCAGGCCATTCAGGGCCATGGTGGCACACCACATCAGGTTGGCGCGCACGTCGTAATCTTCTGGATTCGCCAGGGCTTTTGGACCTTCTTCTATCAGTGTCAGCAACAAGCCTTCAGCAAACCTGTCTTGTACTGGTGAATTTACCGGGTAGGTCAGGTACTGTTCCATTATGTGGACAAACGCATCAACCGCGCCATTGCCTATCTGGCGTACTGGCAGGGTAAAGGTCTTGGTGGGGTCCAGTACCGAGAATTGCGGGAAGCAATGGCGGCTGGAGAAAGCCATTTTCGCCTTGATGGATTTACGGGTGACGACGCCGCCATTATTCATTTCAGAGCCAGTGGCCGGCAAAGTCAGTACGCTGCCAAATGGCATGGCCTTGGTCACATTGCTGCCACGTTTTTCCATGATGACCCAGGGATCATCGCCCTCAAACAAGGCTGCAGCGGCGATGAATTTGGTGCCATCGATAACAGAGCCGCCGCCAACTGCAAGCAAAAAGTCTATCTTGTTTTGCTTGATAAGTTCGACAGCCTTCATCAGGGTTTCATAGCTGGGATTTGGTTCTATGCCAGTAAATTCTGTCACCTGGCGTGTGCCAAGTGCAGCGATGACTTCATCATAGACGCCATTTTGTTTGATGCTGCCACCACCATACAGCATCAACACATGAGCTTCAGCCGGGATGGCTTTATTCAGGTCGGCTATGCGTCCTTTGCCAAACAGGATTTGTGTGGGGTTATAAAAATCAAAATTCAGCATGTGCATTCCTCCAGAAAAAAGATATCTTAGCGCAAATAGAAAAAATCGACCGGTCGTGCACTTTTTAATTACTCAAGAATAAGAAAACTGTCGGTTTTTTATGAAAATCAGGTCCTTGTTGCTTGTTTAAATTGCTTTTCCACTCAGCCGCAGTTTTTGTTTGCAGTAATTCTGTGTCGAGGCTCAAATCTGTTGCGACGCATATCAGGGTGCCAGGATTGCAGTGATTGCTCAGTGCTTCCAGCATGGCGGCATTGCGATAAGGAGTTTCTATCAGTAATTGCGTTTGCTTCTCTTTTTTTGATCTCTCTTCGAGCTCTTTAATGCGCTTTGCACGCAGCGCAGCATCTGTCGGCAAATAGCCATGAAAAGCAAAGCTCTGGCCGTTCAGTCCACTGCCCATCAAAGCCAGCAGTAGCGAGGAGGGGCCAACCAGAGGGCGCACCTTGATATTGCGCTGATGAGCGAGCCTGACCAGGTTGGCACCAGGGTCAGCAACGGCGGGCACACCAGCCTCAGATATCAAGCCCACATCATGACCTTGTAGTAGGGGTTGCAACAGGCCTTCCAGTGCTTGCGCAGGGGTGTTGATATTCAACTCGCTGATCTGGATTTCCTGCATGGCTTTTTGAAGAGGGTGTGCCTGTGACAGGTATTTCAGATAAGCGCGCGTGGTTTTGGCATTTTCAGCGACAAAATGACTGAGTTCGGCCGTCATTTTTTGTACGGTGTCAGGGATGATGCCGGCAAGTAAATTAACTTGCTGATCTTCGTTCAGACCCAGGGTATTGGGGATTAGATAGAGCGTGCCTGTCATGGAGTTTTAATTTTTTATTTATTGCGATGGATGAAGTGATTAATTCAAAGATTGAAGAAGCTCAGGCCAGTATTGCGCAACATGCTGGTCAGGGCAATAAGCGGCAGGCCAGTCAGCGCTGTCGGGTCATCACTATTGATGCTTTCTATGATGGCGATACCAAGACCCTCATTCTTGGCGCTGCCTGCACAATCATAAGGTTGCTCTATGCGCAAATAGGCATCCAGTTCTGCATCGCTTAAGTCTCTGAACCTGACTATCGTGCACACGTCCTCAATTTGCAGAGGGGAGGGCGCGCTTTGACGATTATCCAGGACGCACAGGGCCGTATGGAATGCCACTTCACGTCCGCGCATGAGCTGTAATTGATTTAGCGCTGCTTCATGATTGCCTGGCTTTCCAATTTGCAGACCGTCCAGCGTCGCGACCTGGTCTGAGCCTATGATAATGGCTTCCGGCTGATTTTTTGCTATTGCCTCAGCCTTTTGTTGCGCGAGGCGCAGGGCGGTTTGTTCTGGACTTTCTCCTGGGCTTGGGCTTTCATCAAGTTCAGGTGCTATACTTTCGAAATTGAATTGCAATCTTGCCAGTAATTCACGGCGGTAAACTGAGCTTGATGCCAGTATCAGCCTGCTCTGCTGCTTGTTTGTTTGCATTGTGAAAATATTTTCTGTGATTTTCATAGCTGTGGCGTGAAAAAATCATGCCAATTCTTTGACTACTTAGGTGCAATCCTGTTATTATCGCAGGTTTTCTGGGTTCAAATAATCCTATGCAAGCATTTGTGATTGACGCTTTCACGTTCTCCCGGCTCGAAGAGCAGCGTTCGGGAAGCATTTTAGTCGCAGATTTACCTCGCCTGTCAGAAGAAAGTGCAAACACTGAGGGTGCGTTGAACTGGTCTCTGCAGGGTGGAAATGACAAGCTGGGCCATGCGCAGTTGAAATTGTCTGTGAATGGTTCAGTACAGTTGATGTGTCAGCGTTGTTTGACACCGTTTGCATTTGATATTGACTCTGAATCCAAATTGATACTCGCCAAAAACGAAGAAAATGCAGATGAAATTGATGCATTGCTCGAAGATGACGAGATCGATGTTGTAGTAGGTAGCAAAACATTCAATGTCATGGACTTGATAGAGGATGAGGCGCTACTGGCAATACCCCAATCGCCCAAACATGCAGTATGCCCGGATCTACCGTTGGCTTCAGCAGATACTACTGCAGCGATTGACGCGGAAGTCGGTAAAAAAGCTTCACCTTTTGCCGTGCTGAAGAAAATTAATGGGCGTACCTAGTGGCATTATTCTGAAAAAACACTCAGGTCGAAGTATTGTTAGGGATTCTTGGTTGCTGATGTTCGCATTCTTCAACCAGGCGTGTTAAATTTTAGAAACATTTTTTGAAGTATTAGGAGTTATCATGGCAGTTCAGCAAAATAAAAAATCCCCATCCAAGCGTGGCATGCACCGTTCCCACGATTTCCTGGTTGCACCGCAACTGGGTATCGAGCCAACAACTGGTGAAACACATCTGCGTCACCACATCAGCCCTAACGGCTTTTACCGTGGTCGTAAAGTATTGAAAACCAAGAACGACGAGTAATCTCTGTTCCTGGTAAAGAAGCGGCGTGACGAGTCTTTGACTTGGCGCCGCTTTTTTGCGTTAACCTTCTGAAATAACTTGTCTGCTGCATGTCTATTTCATTCTTGCAGAATCAAGCGAACCCTTAATTTACTTTTTTGATTGAATTGTTGTCGGTGAGTCTTTGAATTTTTGAGATAATCCTGCTTTTGAAAAATTAATTCGGGATGATGTCTGTTCCGGTTTGATACACTCGCTGTTTCAGATTGAAGTTTCGTACCACTACATGACAATTAAAATTTCCATAGACTGCATGGGCGGAGATCATGGCCCGGCAGTTACAGTGGCAGCAGCCGTTGCTTTTGCCAATCGCGAACCTGATGTCGAATTTCTCCTGGTGGGCTCTGAATCTATCATTCAGGCCGAGCTGAAGAAGCTCTATGCCAGCGGCCATACACGTTTAAAAATTATCAATGCCACAGAAGTGGTGGAGATGGATGACCCGATAGAAGTTGCCTTGCGTCGCAAGAAAGATTCTTCCATGCGCGTCGCCATCAACCAGGTTAAAGAAGGCACCGCTCAAGCCTGCGTTTCTGCAGGTAATACTGGCGCATTGATGGCGGTTTCCCGCTATGTGCTGAAAACCATGCAGGGCGTTGACCGTCCAGCAATTTGCAGTATCTTGCCAAATCAAAAAAATCTCCCCACTTACATGCTTGATCTGGGTGCGAATGTCGATTGCGAACCTTTGCATTTGCATCAGTTTGCCATCATGGGTTCTGCCCTGGTATCTGCGCTGGAAGGCAAAGATAAACCGAGTATAGGCTTGTTGAATGTGGGTGAAGAAGATATCAAGGGTAATGATGTCGTCAAAAAAACCGCCCAATTACTGCGTGCCGATCACGAGCGTGGCTTGTTGAATTTTTATGGCAATGTCGAAGGCAATGATATTTTTGAAGGTACGACCGATATCGTCGTCTGCGATGGTTTTGTCGGCAATGTCACCCTGAAAGCCGCTGAGGGCATGGGGCGTTTTGTAAAAATTACCCTGACGGCGGCCTTCAAGAGCAATCCTCTGAATATGCTGGGTGCCATATTTGCGCGTGGTGCCTTGAAATCCATCTCGCGCACCATGAATCCATCTAACTACAATGGCGGCAGTTTGCTAGGCTTGTGTGGCTTGGTATTTAAAAGCCATGGCAGCGCAGACAAGTATAGTTATGAGTGGGCAATACAGCGCGCATTCGATGCCGCGAAAAATGATGTATTGTCACGCATTGCAACTTCAATGGCAAAATTGATGCCTATGGCGGATGCTGAGGCAGTTGCCGGAATAGTTGCTCCAGATAATAATGAACTCTTGGTACAGAAAACCGCATGACTTTCTATAGCAAAATTATAGGGACTGGCAGTTATTTGCCTCCCAAAAAAGTAAGCAATCAGGAATTAACGGATCAACTGGCAGCGAAGGGCATAGAAACTTCGGACGAGTGGATATTTTCCCGTAGCGGGATTTCCTTCCGTCATTATGCTGAGCCTTCTGTTTCGACCAGTGATATGGCAGTGGAAGCTGCAAAGCGTGCACTGGATGCTGCTAAAATGCAGGTCAACGATATTGACCTGATCGTGCTGGCTACTTCAACCCCTGATTTTCTCGGCGGCTTTCCTAGTACTGCATGTGTAGTGCAAAACAAGCTGGGCATCACCAATGGTGCGGCAGCAGTTGATGTGCAGGCAGTGTGCAGTGGCTTTATGTATGCCATGTCCATTGCCGATAGCATGATCAAGGCTGGCAACCATAAAAACGTGCTGGTGATTGGTGCCGAGGTATTTTCCCGCATCCTGAATTTTGAAGACCGCACCACTTGCGTACTGTTTGGAGATGGCGCTGGTGCGATCGTCATGTCCCGCTCAGAAGAGCCGGGTGTTCTTGCGACCAAATTGCATGCGGATGGCAGCTACGCCAATATTTTATGCGTGCCTGGCAATGTTCAGAGTGGCGTAGTTGAGGGTAGTGCATTTTTGTATATGGATGGCCAGGCCGTTTTCAAACTGGCAGTCAATTTGCTGGAAAAGGTCGCCAACGAAGCACTCGAAATCGCTGGCCTGACGACAGATCAGATCGACTGGCTGATACCGCACCAGGCAAATATACGCATCATGCAAAGCACCGCAAAAAAAATGCGCATGCCTATGGACAGGGTAGTCGTCACAGTTGATCAGCATGGCAATACATCTGCGGCTTCGATACCGCTGGCACTGGATCTGGCCGTGCGTGATGGCCGTGTCAAGCCTGGTCATACAGTGATGCTGGAAGGTGTGGGTGGTGGTTTCACCTGGGGTGCGGCCATCGTCAAGATGTAAGCAGCTCAGCAAAAGGAACTAAACAATCAATAATAAACATTTGAGATAAGAAATGACGCAATTTGCATTTGTATTCCCAGGGCAGGGTTCGCAAGCGATAGGCATGTTGAATGGCTTTGCTGATAATCCTGTCGTGCAACAGACCATTGCTGAAGCATCTGATGCGCTGCAACTGGATTTGAGCAAAATGATTAATGAAGGTCCAAAAGAAGCGCTGGATCTGACTACAAATACCCAGCCTGTGATGCTGACGGCAGCCGTAGCTTGCTACCGTGCCTGGATCGCCGCAGGTGGTGCAGCACCCAAGTTGGTGGCTGGCCATAGTTTGGGTGAGTATTCCGCCCTGGTAGCCGCTGGCGTTATTGCGTTTAAAGATGCTGTGCCTATGGTGCGCTTTCGTGCGCAAGCCATGCAAGATGCCGTGCCTGTAGGGCAGGGTGGCATGGCTGCCATTCTGGGCTTGTCGGACGAGGATGTGCTGGCAGCCTGTGCTGAGGCAATGGCCGCAGTACAGGGTGAAGTAGTTGAGGCAGTAAATTTCAATGCACCAGCACAAGTGGTCATTGCTGGCAGTAAAACTGCGGTGGATCGTGCCTGCGAGATTGCCAAAGCAAAAGGTGCGAAGCGTGCCTTGCCTTTGTCAGTGTCTGCACCTTTTCATTCATCCTTACTCAAGCCTGCCTCAGACAAGTTGCGTGACTATCTGGCCGGCATCCCATTTGCTGAGCCAGCAATTCCATTGATTAATAATGTAGATGTTGCCATTCTGAGCGATGTTGTGGCTATCAAGGATGCGCTGGTCAGGCAGGCCGCCAGCCCGGTACGCTGGGTAGAAACCATTAACAAGATGCATGCCGATGGCATCACGCATGTGATTGAGTGCGGTCCGGGCAAGGTTTTAACCGGCCTGACCAAGCGTATTCAGTCAGAATTGACCGGCGACACTGTATTTGATCAGGCAAGTTTGGAAAAAGTATTGGAACTCTTGAAATGACTCAACAATTAGAAAATCAAGTGGCACTGGTTACTGGTGCATCCCGAGGCATAGGCAAGGCAATCGCTATTGGCCTGGCCAAGGCAGGCGCTAAAGTCATCGGTACTGCGACGACGGAATCTGGTGCGGCGGCAATTACTGCTTATCTGGAAGAATTGGCGCCGGGCTCAGGCAAGGGCGTGGCTTTCAATGTCAATGACATAGAGCGTACTGCTGGCCTCGTCGATGAAATCCAGAAAGAATTTGGCAGCTTGTCCATTTTGGTCAATAACGCCGGTATTACTCAGGATCAGTTGGCCATGCGCATGAAAGAAGAGGAATGGGATAGCGTTATCACGACCAATCTGACTTCAGTCGCACGATTATCGCGCGCTGTATTGCGTGGCATGATGAAGGCCAAGCATGGTCGTATCATCAATATTACTTCTGTGGTGGGCTCTTCTGGCAATCCTGGGCAAATGAACTATGCTGCTGCCAAAGCCGGTGTGGCAGGCATGAGCCGTGCATTGGCAAGAGAAATAGGCAGCCGCAATATTACGGTTAACTGTATTGCTCCTGGTTTTATCGATACTGACATGACCAGGGCCCTGAATGAAGACCAAAAAGCGGCCATTTTGCAGCAAATTCCACTCGCCAAACTTGGTCGTCCGGAAGATATTGCCGCAGCAACAGTGTTTTTGGCATCGCCAGATGCTGGGTATATCACAGGGACGACACTGCATGTGAATGGCGGGATGTACTTGGCCTAATCATTTTGTTGATTTTTATAGGCAACTTCGACGAAAATAGCAGGAGTTGTTGCCGGGGATCAGAGGCTTGCTTTTTTTGCTCACAAACCTGCTAAAATGCGCGCACCTTTCTGTAGGCCCTTATTTTTTGATTTTTTCACTGGAGACACACATGTCCGATATCGAACAACGCGTTAAGAAAATCGTCGCTGAACAACTGGGCGTCGCTGAAGCTGACATCAAAATCGAATCTTCTTTCGTAGATGATTTGGGTGCAGACTCTTTGGACACAGTTGAACTGGTCATGGCACTCGAAGACGAATTCGAAATGGAAATCCCTGACGAACAAGCTGAGAAAATCACTACTGTTCAACAAGCGATTGACTACGCTAAAGCCCATCTGAAGGCTTAATTAGTCGCATTTTTTCAAATCCAGGAGAAGCGCTTGAGTCGTTCGCTTAAACGTCGAGTCGTTGTAACCGGGCTCGGTTGTATTTCGCCAGTCGGCAATACTGTTGCAGATGCCTGGAGTGCCATCACTTCAGGTAAATCCGGCATCGCAACGATTACCAAATTTGATGCAACTCCTTTCACTACGCATTTTGCAGGTGAGGTGAAGGGCTTCAATGTCGAGGATTATATTCCGGCAAAAGAAGCGCGCAATATGGACACCTTTATTCACTACGGCATTGCCGCAGGGATGCAGGCGTTTCAAGACTCTGGTCTTGTCGTCACCGAAGAAAATGCAGAGCGTATTGGTGTCATCGTAGGTTCAGGTATTGGCGGTTTGCCGTTGATAGAAGAGACCAAGGAAACCTTGATTGCGCGTGGACCACGTCGTATCAGCCCTTTCTTTGTTCCGGCCTCGATCATTAATATGATTTCTGGCAATCTGTCGATCAAGTATGGTTTGAAGGGCCCTAATCTGTCCATCGTCACGGCTTGCACGACAGGTCTGCATTGCATAGGTTCTGCGTCCCGCATGATTGAATACGGCGATGCTGATGTGATGATTGCCGGTGGTGCCGAATCAACGATTTCTCCTCTGGGCTTGGGTGGTTTTGCTTCGGCAAGGGCCCTCTCTACCAGAAATGACGATCCTGCTACAGCTTCTCGTCCATGGGACAAAGACCGTGACGGTTTTGTTCTGGGTGAGGGTGCAGGTGTCATGGTCCTGGAGGAGTATGAACATGCCAAAGCGCGTGGTGCCAAGATCTATGCCGAAGTCATAGGCTTTGGCATGAGTGGTGATGCTTATCACATCACTACACCGACCATGGATGGCCCGCGCCGCAGCATGATCAATGCCATGAAAGATGCTGAGATCAACCCTGAGCAAATCAGTTACCTGAATGCGCATGGTACATCCACATCCATTGGTGATCAGAACGAAACGGATGCAATCAAGGCGACCTTTGCTGACCATGCGTACAAAATGACCATCAATTCGACCAAGTCGATGACGGGGCATTTGCTGGGCGGTGCTGGTGGTCTCGAATCCTTGTTCACGGTTCTCGCTCTGCACAACCAGATTTCACCACCGACCATGAATATCATTAGTCAGGATCCGGCTTGTGATCTCGATTATTGTGCAAATGTTGCACGTGATATGCGCATAGATTATGCGATGAAAAATTCGTTCGGTTTTGGTGGAACGAATGGCACGCTGATATTTGCAAAAGTCTGATTTTAAATAATTAGTCCTGGCACTTCATTTCTGATGGAATGAAGTGCCATTTTTTTTGCCATGACGATAGCACTACATATCAATACCCGTGCTTCACGAGCGCTGCTGCTGGCATGTTTTTGCATGCTGGCACTGGTGCATTTGAGTATCTGGCTTTTATTAAGCTACAAGGCGCTACCTTTAATTTTTATTTGCATGATTGTTGGCAGTTCATTTTGCAGCAGTTGCTGCCTTGTTTTCAGATATTGGCGGCGCATGCAACAAAGCCGGCAATTGAGTATTTCTGCAACGGGGGAAATGATTTTGCATTTGCTGCCCAAGCAAAAAATGGCAAAAAATGTGAAAACAGATACGCAGTTGATGGAAACAGGAGCGCTAACGGGATTGAGTGTGCGTTTAAGTCACAAAACCCGTATTTGGCCATACTTTTTATCAATTTTCTTGCTTGATGAAGCTGGCAAGGAACATAAGTTGCTTATACTGCCAGATTCATTGAGCCCTGCTGCATTCCAGGCATTAAGAGTGAGCTTGATATGGATTAGTCAACATCAGGCGAGTTGACGTGAATTTTACTTCTGCTGAGGAACTTTTAGGAATCATGCGGACTCTGACAGTATATAAATCGCGTATGTTGACGGTAATAACATGCATTTGGGGCGGGCTTTTCTCTTCCCATGCAAATCTAGGAATGAATGAGTGACGACAGAACGCGAAATTGATCAGCTATTGGTTGAGCGCGTCCAGCGTGGTGACAAAAAAGCATTCGAGCTTCTGGTTTCCAAATATCAAAGGAAATTAATGCGGCTCGTGTCCCGGCTCGTCTATGACCACGCAGAAGCGGAAGATGTAGTACAGGAAGCATTTATCAAGGCTTACAGAGCTTTACCGAATTTTCGTGGTGAATCGGCTTTTTATACCTGGTTATACCGTATCGGGGTAAATACTGCGAAAAATCATCTGGTTACGCAAGGGCGCAGAGCCCCCACATCGACAGAATCTGATGTGGATGAAGCGGAGTCCTTTGTTGATGCAGATGGTCTAAGAGATATTAATACGCCGGAATCCTTACTGGCGAGCAAGCAGATAGCTGAGACCGTGAATTCGGCCATGTCCACCTTGCCGGAAGAATTGCGTAATGCAATCACCCTCCGCGAGATAGAGGGCTTGAGCTACGATGAAATTGCAGAAGTCATGCTATGTCCGATAGGGACAGTCAGAAGCAGAATATTCAGGGCGCGAGAAGCGATAGCAGAGAAATTGCGACCCTTGTTGGGTACGACACTGGAACAACGCTGGTAAAGCATGGGTCAAAGTCTGTATCCAAATGAAAAGCAGTGCAAACGAATTTAAAAATAGTGGTAAAAGGTGAAAATGATGAACAAAAGCACAAATCAACATGAGAGCATTTCAGCCATGGCAGATGGCGAATTGAGTGATGCTCAGCTGGATTCCCTGCTTGCGAGTTTAAATGAAGCAGAAAGCAAGGATGCATGGGAAATTTATCACCAGATCGGCGATGTGTTGCGTTCAGAAGAATTGGCGGTCACTTTCAGTGCTGATTTCTCTCAGCGGTTTTCTGCAAAATTGAATGCTGAACCTGTCATTCTGGCACCAAGCGCCATGCAAAAAACAGACTTTCAGGACAAGCAAAGAAAACACAAGTTCCTGGGCGCTTATGCAGCCGTGGCCAGTATGGCGGCCGCTGCCGTGTTTGCTTTTATCATGATCCCGCAATTGCAGTCCTTACAGACGAACCCAGACGCTGCGAGTCAGATCAGCAGCAGAGCGGTAACCCCGGGTAGTGTCCAGCTAGCCAATCATAGCGGCAACCAGAGCACCAATACCCTGGCAGCAAATGAGCAGACCAGGCAGCCTGCCCAGCTCGCACAGGGTAGCGATAAAAAAGTCGCAGAACTGGATATGTTGCGCGACCCCAGAATTGACAGCTATCTGATGGCGCATCAGCGTTTTTCCCCTGCCATCAATAACGGAGCGCAATACGTTACGCACGCTAACGCTGTTTCTTCTGCTGCGGAAAAATAAATATGATGTGCGTATGGCGTTTTAATATCGCATTGGCTGGGGCGGCGTGCCTGCTCGGTTTATTGGCACCAGCAATGGCACAAGACACGATAGAGGATAAGCGTGAAGTGCATAGTGTATTGCGTAAAATGCAATCCTCAGCACAGAAAATGAATTACTCCGGTACTTTTGTTTATCAGCAGGCCAATCAAATCAGAACTTCCAGAATCACTCATGTTCTTGATGGGAATAATGAACTCGAAAAACTGGAAATTCTTGATGGTCAACCTCGTGAATATTTGCGAAAAAACGAAGAAGTAACCTGCTATCTGCCTGAAAGCAAAACCCTGCAGATAGAGAAAAATGCGACACAAGAAGTATTCCCCGCCTTGCTGACCTCGAATGCGCAATCTCTCCCAGAATCTTACGCAATAAAAAAAGCTGATCTCAGCCGCGTGGCAGGTATTGATTGCCAGACATATTTGCTGGACCCCCGTGATGGCTTTCGCTATGGTTATCGACTCTGCGTAGAAAAAAATTCTGGCTTGCTGCTGCGTGCGCAAACGGTTAATACCAAAAATGAAGTCATAGAGCAAATCGCGTTTACTCAGTTGACCATTGGCGACATCGACAAGCAGAGGGTAAGACCTACTTTTCAAAATACTGCACATTGGCAGGTTGAAAATCTGACGGTGCAATCCAATATTCATTCAGGATGGGTTGTGAAATCCTTGCCAGCCGGTTTCAAGAAAACCCGCGAAATGAAGCGACTGATCCCCGCTGCCGGAAATGCAAAAAACAGCGATGGAACAGCGATCAAGTCGCATCAGGTAGTACAAATGATTTTTTCTGATGGCCTGGCAGCGATTTCCGTTTTTATTGAACCGGATAGCGAAAACCGTACTGAAGGCAGTTTGCAACAGGGTGCCATGACCATTATGGGCAAGCGCCATGCAGAATACTGGCTCACAGTCGTGGGTGAAGTACCAGTTAGTGCAATCCGGCAAGTAATGAACTCAATTGAATTTAAACCTAAATAAGCGAATGACACCATGAAAGCGAATAAACTTTTTCCCATTGAAAAAATTGCTTCCACCCTGGTCTTGAGTGCCTGTGTGGGTTTTATAGCGCCGACTACAATCAATGCCAATCCAGTGGCAGAGGCAGCATCTACGGTTGGCTTGCCTGATTTTACTGAATTGGTCGAGAAATCTGGTCCGGCTGTTGTGAATATCAGGACCACAGAAAAAGTCCAGTTAAACCAGAATGGCACAAGCGCCGAAGATGAGCAGATGCAGGAATTTTTCCGCCGCTTCTTTGGCACCCCTATGCCTACGCCAAAACAACAACCTACACCAAAGGGCCGCAAACAGACGCCTCAGCAGCAAGAGGAAGAAGTGCCACGCGGTGTAGGTTCCGGCTTTATCATCTCTCAGGATGGTTATGTATTGACCAATGCGCATGTGGTTGATGGTGCCTCTGAAGTCTATGTCAAGTTGACAGACAAGCGCGAATTTAAGGCTAAAGTAGTCGGTGCAGACCGCCGTACTGATGTGGCCGTCTTGAAAATTGATGGCAGCAAATTACCACGCGTTACCATAGGTGACTCAGATAAGATCAAGGCTGGTGAATGGGTGATCGCCATCGGTTCACCTTTTGATCTCGACAATACCGTGACTGCAGGTATTATTTCTGCCAAGGCGCGCGACACTGGAGATTACCTGCCACTGATACAAACTGATGTGGCCGTCAACCCAGGTAACTCCGGCGGCCCCCTTATTAATATGCGTGGTGAAGTCATTGGTGTGAATTCGCAAATCTATAGCCGTTCCGGCGGCTATATGGGTATTTCATTTGCAATTCCTATAGACGAGGCCATGCGTGTTGTTGAGCAGCTTAAATCTGCCGGCAAAGTAGTGCGTGGTTATCTCGGTGTAGAGCGTATTGATGTGACCAAAGACATTGCAGATGCATTGGGCCTGGCAAAAGCGCAAGGCGCACAGATACAACGTGTCATGCCTGGCTCTCCCGCTGAAAAGGCGGGGATCGAACCAGGAGACGTGATTCAAAAAGTAAACGGCATCGTCATTGATAAGGCCGTTGATTTGAATCGCATAGTCGGTGACATCAAACCAGGTGGCAAGGCAACAGTGACGGTATGGCGCAGAGGAGGCCTGAAAGATATAGTCGTGACTGTCGCCGAAGCGGATGCAGAAAAAGCGCCAGTAAAAACTGGAAAACAAAAGGCCGAGCCTGCTTCCAATGTTTTTGGATTGACAATCACTGACCTGACTGAAGCGCAGAAACGAGATGCTCATGTCAGCGGCGGCGTGATACTGGAAAGTGCTGAAGGTGGTGCTGCACGTGCCGGCTTGCAAGCGGGCGACATCATCACGCGTATCGGCAATACCGATATCAAAGATGTCAAGGAATTCGCGGCCGTCATGGCGAAAGTTGATCAAAAGAAACCTCTTTTGTTATTGGTCAAACGGGGTGATGTCTCCAAATTCGTGGCAGTACGTCCAACCAATCAATAAACTTTTCAAGTAAAGTGAAGGCCACCTGCATTGCGGGTGGCCTTTTTTCTTTTGTAGGTCTGATATTGGCGACTTATAATGCAGGCATAGAGAATGCAATACCGCATGATGTTAGCAATCTCAACCACTTTAGGCAGGAATGATGATTCAATTTACCCTTTATTCACGCAGTTATTGTCATCTTTGCGATGATATGCTCGAGCAACTGCAAGCCTATAGCCCTGAATACGGCTTTACCGTCAAGGTAGTCGATGTTGATCAGGATGATGAAGTGCTGGCATTGTACGATGAACTGGTGCCAGTCCTGGTAGGCCAGAAAGAAGGCCAGAGACAGCAAAGAATTTGCCACTATTATCTCGACCCCGCAGCACTGAAAGCCTTTTTCCATGCATGACCTGACACCTGGTTTATCTCTGTTTGATTATGAAAATGAAGTGATTTGCGGTGTGGATGAAGCGGGCAGGGGGCCATTGGCCGGCCCTGTCATGGCCGCAGCTGTGATCCTCGACCCAAATCGCCCGATTGCAGGCTTGCGGGATTCAAAGAAACTCAGCGAAACAAAGCGTGAATTGCTGGCGGTAGAGATCAAGGAGCACGCGTTGGCCTGGTGCATTGCCGAATGCTCTGAACAGGAAATTGATGAGCTCAATATCCTGCAGGCCACCATGCTGGCAATGCGCCGTGCAGTTGAAGGACTGTCTGTCACACCGACACTGGCACTGATTGATGGTAATCGTTGTCCGGTCATGCCAGTTCCATCAGAAGCCATCGTCAAGGGTGATGATAAGGTAGCGGCAATATCGGCTGCATCCATACTCGCAAAAACTGCCCGTGACCATGTCTTGATGCAGTTGCATGAAACCTACCCGCAATACGCGCTTGATCAGCACAAGGGCTACCCTACAGCCTTGCATCTGGAACGTTTGCGCGAGCATGGCGTATCACCGATACACAGAAAATCTTATGCGCCTGTGAAAGCTTTACTCAAATAAATGAAATCGATTACTTCCCGCGACAATCCTCTCTACAAGGAATTCAAACAACTTGCCACCAGTTCGCAGGCGCGGCGCAAGGCTGGCCGCACCCTGCTTGATGGCGTGCATCTGTGCGAAGCCTACTTCCAGCATCTTGGCGCACCAGAATATTGCATCGTTGCAGAAAGCAGCCTGTATCATGCCGAGGTGAAAGCAGTGTTGGCACAAAGCGAACAACATAGAACACAGTGTATTTGCTTACCAGATGCCTTGTACAAGGCCCTGAGCCAGGTTGAGCATGGGGTGGGGGTGATGTTTATCATTGCTACGCCTGCACCTGAATTTCCAGCTGCTTTGGCTTCATCTTCTGTGATGCTGGATAATTTGCAAGACCCCGGCAACCTTGGTTCCATCCTGCGCAGCGCAGCGGCGGCGGGTATACAAAATGTATTTTGCAGCCCCGGTACCGCATTTGCCTGGTCGCCCAAAGTCATGCGTGCAGGCATGGGGGCACATTTTTTGCTGAATATTTTTGAAAATGTCGATTTGCCAGCACTATTGAGTAACACCACTATCCCAGTGCTGGCCACCAGTTCTCACACCAGGCAAACCATTTATCAAAGCAATTTGAATCAGGAAGTGGTTTGGCTGTTTGGCCATGAAGGGCAGGGTGTCTCACCAGAATTGATGTCCATGGCCACCAGCACCGTGACCATACCCCAGAAAGAGGCGATAGAGTCGCTGAATGTGGCTGCCAGTGCCGCCATCTGCTTTTTTGAGCAGGTACGGCAGCAGTTGGCTACAAAAACTCAGTAAATCCGTACGTCAGATTTGATTTCCTGCAAAATCGTGGTCGAAATCTCTTCTATCGATTTTGCAGTGGATGACAGCCAGCGTATGCCTTCACGCTTCATCATCAGTTCTGCCTCGTTGACTTCATAGCGGCAGTTTTCCAATGAGGCATATTTGCTGCCTGGGCGACGTTCATTACGTATTTCTGACAGGCGTTCAGGTGCAATACTCAAGCCAAAAATCTTGCCTTTAAATTCAGGCAACGCCGAAGGTAGCTTACCGCGTTCAAAATCATCAGGAATCAAAGGATAATTTGCTGCCTTGATGCCATATTGCATAGCCAGATACAAAGTAGTTGGCGTTTTGCCTGAGCGCGAAACACCGACCAGTATCACATCTGCCGTCGACAAATTCTTGTTGGACTGACCATCATCATGTGCCAGAGAGAAATTGATGGCTTCTATCCTGTTTTTATATTCTTCAGAGTCCGTAATATTGTGGCTGCGCCCTATGGTGTGGGTGGATTTGACACCCAATTCCTGCTCCAGCGGTGACACAAAGGTTTGTATCAAATCCATGTGCAAGCCCTTGGATTTAAAAACAACGCCAGCGAGGTCAGCTTTGACTAGTGTGGAGAAGACGATGGGGCGATTGCCTTCAGCCGTATAGGCATCATTGATCTTGCGCACGGCTTCGTGGGCTTTTTCCAGCGTGTCGATAAAAGGCAGGCGAATTTGCTTGAATTTCAGGTCAAATTGCGTCAATACCGAGTGACCAAAGGTTTCTGCGGTGATGCCAGTACCATCAGAGACGAAAAAGACGGTACGGTTAGCTGCTGGCCGTGCTTGCTGGGGAGTATCTGACATGATAGTTTTATATGAATAATGACAATAGACTGGACGGAATATATTTGTACTCTTAGAAACAAAAAAGACTGCAAATTCTTATTCCGTTTAGATAAATCTTGCAGGACACAATGTAAAATGCTGCAACAGCATGTCCAGCGTGGCTCGCCTCAAGAATAACAAAAAACCAGCGGGATACGAAGCAGCACGGCTTTAAATAGCATGGAACAGCAAAGATTTCTTACCATCAAAAAGAGGTTGTTATGTCCAACGCAGCAATTACTGAAGCAACTTATGTTGCCTCGTTTGAGCATTTACGCATGACGGATGTTGAATCCGTCGGCGGGAAAAATGCTTCTTTAGGCGAAATGATCAGCCAGCTGGCAACTGCCGGCGTGCGGGTTCCAGGTGGTTTTGCCACCACGGCACAAGCTTTTCGCGATTTCCTGACGCATAGTGTTGATGGCGGTTTGCCACTTGAAAAACGCATTGCCGACCGTCTTGAGGGGCTTGATATCGATGATGTCAAGGAACTGGCAAGAGCCGGTGCCGATATCCGTCAATGGATCATCGACACGCCATTTCAGCCGCGCTTGCTGACAGAGATAGAAGAGTTCTACAACAAGCTGGTCTCTGACTCTACAGCCGAAATGTCTTTCGCCGTGCGTTCTTCAGCTACGGCTGAAGATTTACCCGATGCGTCTTTCGCTGGTCAGCAAGAAACTTTCTTGAATGTTGTCGGAATTGACAATATTCTGGAGGCAATGAAGCATGTATTTGCCTCACTGTATAACGACAGGGCAATTTCTTACCGTGTCCATAAAGGCTTTACCCATGCTGAAGTGGCCTTGTCTGCCGGTGTGCAGCGCATGGTACGTTCTGACCTGGGTGCCGCTGGCGTTATGTTCACGATAGATACAGAATCCGGTTTCAAGGACGTAGTGTTTATCACGTCCAGCTACGGCCTTGGCGAAACCGTAGTGCAGGGTGCGGTTAATCCTGATGAATTTTATGTTCACAAACCTATGTTGGAACTGGGCAAATTGCCAGTTATCCGCCGCAATATTGGCTCCAAACTCATCAAGATGGAATTTACTGGTGAAGCCAAGGCAGGCCGCTCGGTCAAAACCGTTGATGTGCCAGTGGAATTGCGCAACCGTTATTCCCTGAATGACACTGAAGTAGTAGAGCTGGCCAAATATGCGACTATCATCGAGAAACATTATGGCCGCCCTATGGACATCGAATGGGGCAAGGATGGCCGTGACGGTAAGCTGTACATCCTGCAAGCTCGCCCAGAGACAGTCAAATCCCAGCAAAAGGCCACTGATGCGCAGCAGCGCTTTAAACTCAAAGGCAGCGGCACAGTATTAGCCTCTGGCCGTGCTATTGGCCAAAAGATAGGTGCAGGCCGTGTACGCGTTATTCATGACCCATCCGAGATGGAAAGAGTACAACCCGGTGATGTACTGGTAGCTGACATGACAGATCCTAACTGGGAACCGGTCATGAAGCGTGCCGCCGCGATTGTCACCAACCGTGGTGGTCGCACCTGCCACGCGGCGATCATCGCCCGTGAATTGGGCGTGCCTGCTGTCGTGGGCTGTGAAGATGCGACTGATGTACTGAAAGATGGCACCCTGGTCACAGTCTCTTGTGCAGAAGGCGATGAAGGCAAGATTTACGATGGTTTGCTGGAAACAGAAATCACTGAAGAGTTGCGTGGTGAATTGCCCAAGCTCCCTTTGAAGATCATGTTAAATGTGGGCAATCCTCAACTGGCTTTTGATTTCCAGTCAGTACCAAATGAAGGTGTGGGTCTGGCACGCCTGGAATTCATCATCAATAATAATATCGGCGTACATCCAAAAGCCATACTGGAATACCCGAATATTGATGCCGACCTCAAAAAAGCAGTGGAATCCGTTGCCCGTGGACATGCGTCTCCAAGAGCCTTTTATGTAGATAAACTGGCAGAAGGTATTGCGACTATTGCTGCTGCATTCTGGCCCAAGAAAGTCATTGTTCGCCTGTCTGACTTCAAGTCGAATGAATACAAGAAGCTCATAGGCGGATCGCGCTACGAACCGGATGAAGAAAATCCTATGCTGGGTTTCCGTGGTGCTGCGCGTTATCTGGCACCGGATTTTGCCGAGTCATTCGAAATGGAATGTCTGGCAATGAAACGTGTACGTAATGAGATGGGCCTGACCAATGTAGAAATCATGGTGCCTTTCGTACGTACTTTGGGTCAGGCAGAAAAGGTCGTGAACCTGCTGGCAAAAAATGGACTTAAACGTGGTGAAAACGGCTTGCGCCTGATCATGATGTGTGAAGTACCATCGAACGCAATTCTGGCAGAAGAATTCCTGCAATTCTTTGATGGCTTCTCTATCGGTTCCAATGATTTGACGCAGCTGACTTTGGGCTTGGATCGCGACTCCGGTATGGAATTGCTGGCAGCAGATTTTGATGAACGTGACCCTGCAGTGCGCGCTTTGCTGTCTCGCGCCATCGCTGCTTGCCGCAAACTCGACAAGTACGTTGGTATATGCGGCCAGGGCCCATCTGATCATCCTGACTTTGCTGAATGGCTGATGAAAGAAGGAATAGAATCAATTTCCCTGAACCCTGATTCTGTGATTGATACCTGGCAGAAACTGGCTGCAGTTGGAAAATAAATAGTTTTGCTCTTGAAGTAAAAACGGGAATTTCTTGCAAAAGAATTCCCGTTTTTTCTTGTTGGTGCGCCGCAACATAAATCGATTGAAGCCCTTGTATATTTTAAAATTAAGACTAGACTACCGTTGTCGAAACTAAAGAAAAAGAAAATCAATACTTCAACAAAATTCCTGGAAAAGCCCTCGTTACCACGCTAGGTAACGGGGGCTTTTTTGTGGGTAAATTTCTACGGCGATTACCGATGAAAAATATAAGCCAGTCGTAGAAAATGCAAAAGTAGCAGAATTTATAAATACAAAAATTGATAAGGAGAATAAGAATATGAGCGGATGGATGATGTGGATGATACTGGCGGGGATAGTCGTGATATTTGAGTTGTTCACGGGTACGTTTTACTTATTGATGATTTCAATTGGCCTGGTGGCAGGGGCTGTAGCTGCTGTTTTTCAATTGGGCACAGAAAGTCAAATGATCGTAGCGGCTGTTGTTGGCGCGCTTGCGACTGCAGCTTTGCACAAGAGCAAATACGGCTGGAAAGAAAATGCCAATGCAGCCCGTGACCCTAATGTGAATATGGATATAGGGCAAACCTTGCAAGTCAATGAATGGAAGGAATTAGGTAATGGCAAGTTTGCCGCGAGAACCATGTATCGCGGTGCTATGTGGGATGTGGAATTACAGCACTCGGCAGGCTATCCCGGTGCTTATGTGATTGAAGAAATACAAGGTAGCCGTTTGATAGTGAAACCTTCATAGCAGTACAAAAATCAATATAGATCAATATAAGATAGTCTAAATAACAATAAAGGTAAGGATATGGAAAATATAGGTGGCGTCGCTCTGGTTTTATTAGTGTTGGCAATGGTATTCGTTTTCAAGACCATCAATGTCGTACCACAACAGCATGCCTGGGTAGTGGAACGTCTGGGTAAATATCATGCCACGCTGGGGCCGGGCTTAAATATCGTGGTGCCTTTTGTTGATCGCATCGCTTATAAACACATACTGAAAGAAATCCCGCTGGATGTACCGCCGCAGGTTTGTATCACCAGGGACAATACGCAATTGCAGGTAGATGGTATTTTGTATTTCCAGATCACCGATGCCATGCGTGCCTCATATGGTTCTTCAAACTATATTGCGGCAATCACACAACTGGCGCAAACCACCTTGCGTTCTGTCATCGGTAAAATGGAGTTGGACAAGACTTTTGAAGAGCGCGACCACATCAACACCACGATCGTGAATGCGATTGATGAATCTGCAGCCAATTGGGGCGTCAAGGTCCTGCGCTATGAAATCAAGGATTTGACACCGCCAAAAGAAATCTTGCATGCGATGCAGGCACAAATTACAGCTGAGCGTGAAAAACGGGCACTGATCGCCGCTTCAGAGGGCCGCAAGCAAGAGCAGATCAATATTGCGACAGGTGAACGCGAAGCGTCGATTGCCAAATCTGAAGGTGAAAAACAGGCATCGATCAACCGCGCACAAGGTCAGGCTGCCGCTATTCTTTCGATTGCGGAAGCCAGCGCAGAAGCAATACGCAAGACTGCTGCAGCGATACAGTCACCAGGTGGCTCTGATGCGGCTAACCTGAAGGTGGCTGAGCAATATGTAGCAGCATTTGCCAATCTGGCCAAAACCAATAATTCGATTATCATCCCGGCTAATCTGGGTGATATGAGTGGCCTGATCGCTACTGCCATGCAAGTCGCTAAATCTCAAAAACCTACAGTCATCGAGTCGCCACGACGACCCGTCTGATCAAATGAGGAGCGTGACAGGCTCCTCATGTCGTAACTCTACCCACACAAATCCCCGTTGTACTGCTGGCATCTACCAGATGCCAGTAGCACTGCTGCATGTCCGGAACAAACCGGATCTTTTAAAAAGAAGAGGCTAAGTATGTTTGAAATTATTCTGGCAGTCATTGTTGCTGTCGTAATTTTGCTGCTGTATAGCAGTAATGTGCTCGTATATATCTCCAATGAAAAAATCGGTATCGTCGAAAAGAAATGGTCAGCCAGTGGTTCTGTCCAGCATGGTTTTATTGCCCTAAATGGTGAGGCTGGCTTTCAGCCTGAAGTGTTGCGTGGTGGTTTTCATATGTTTTTCCCATTTCAATATTCCATACACAGACATGATCTGGTGACCATACAGCAAGGCACTCTGGCTTATGTATTTGCCCGCGATGGGCAAGCCATGGCACCTACACAAAACCTGGCTTGCAATAAGGAGGCAAATGACTTCACTGATGTCCGCAGCTTCCTGACCAATGCTGGGCAAAAAGGTTTGCAACGCAAGATACTGCGTGAAGGTACTTACGCGATCAATCTGGCACAATTCGTGGTGCTGACTGCTGAGCGCGTCTATGCCTTGCCTCTGCCTGGTGATGGCAATATCAGTAACGATGGCATCGTGGTTGGACAGTTGGCAGAAATGCTGGATGAACTGCGCACACGTAATGGTTTCCTGCCCTTGGTGATACGCGATGATAAGCTGGCAGTCATCACCACGCATGAAGGGCAGTCTTTGCCCGAGGGTACTATCGTCGCTCCGGTGGTCGGCGCTGATCCGCATGAAGGCCGCAACTATCATCATGACTTCCAAAATCCTGAGGTGTTCATAGAAGCTGGTGGCTACAAAGGTCGTCAGTTGCAGGTATTAGTTGAAGGTACCTATTATCTGAACGCACGTTTCGCCAGTTATGAAATAGTGGAAAAACGCGTAGTGCCAGTTGGCTATGTCGGCGTTGTCGTGTCTTATACCGGTAAGGCAGGTAATGATGTAACAGGCGACGCATACCGTCATGGTGAGTTGGTCAGCAGTGATGAAAAAGGTGTACAGGTATCTCCACTGTTGCCAGGCAAATATGCATTGAATCCATATGCAAAACGTGTCATTGATGTGCCAACAACCAACTTCATCTTGAAATGGCAGTCTGGTCAGGTGGGTTCACATGAGCTGGACAAACATCTGAGCGAAGTGTCATTGATTACCAAGGATGCCTTCGAACCTGACTTGCCTTTGTCGGTTGTCGTCAATATCGACTATAAAATGGCACCGCTGGTCATACAAAGATTTGGCGATATCCAGAAGCTGGTAGAACAAACCCTGGACCCGATGGTGGCAGCGTATTTCAAAAATATAGGCCAGGGCAAGACACTGATCGAATTGCTGCAAGAACGTTCAGACATACAAGAGCGTGCCAAAGCAGAAATGCGTAAGAATTTTGAAGGCTATAACCTGACCCTGAATGAAGTCTTGATAGGCACGCCGCGCGCCAAGAATGGTGATACACAGATTGAAGTCATTCTGAAGCAATTGCGTGAGCGCCAGGTATCGAGAGAGCAACTGGAAACTTATAAAACCAAGGAAACCGCGGCAGTACAAGAACGTATTTTGCGCGAAGCAGAAGCCCGCGCAAAACAACAGACCTCCATTACCGAATCAGAACTGGCCGTCAAGATTGCAGAAAATCACGGTAGTGCCGCTGTGCAAAAAGCCATCAAGGCGGCAGAAGAAGCACGTCAGGTTGCTTCTGGCGCGGCTGATGCCAAACGTACTCTGGCGAATGCTGAAGCTTATCAAATTCAGCAGATAGGTGAAGCACAGGCGAAAGCGACCGAGTTGAACGTAGAAGCTTATGGGGGCCCAGAGCTGCAATTCCAGCAAACAGTCTTGCTGCGTTTTGCTGAAGCAATAGAAAAAGGCCACATCGCCATGGTACCAAGCATACAGACTGGTGGCAGTGGTAGCAGCTCCGCCGTAGATGCTTTCCTCGCACTCGCTGCAAAAGACCTGTTGAATAAAGGGGAGGGGAAAACCGCAATGATTAATGCCGGTTAATCTCGTATTTGAGAAGTGGCTTTGATCAGGTCAAAGCCACCTCTTCTGTCGTTAACAAGCCAAGCGCTTGCGCTTGTGGCTGCCACAGGCAAATATCTGCCAGCAGTGCTTTAATATCCAGGCCAGTTTCTTGTGATGACTTTACTGCGCACCCATGTATATCTGGATTGGTGCAAGCAGCCTGTAAAAAATGATATTGCCATGCAAGCAGGGGGATCAGTTGCACACGGTAATTCTGGCGGGTAAATGCGAGGTAACTGGTCTCTGGTTCTGGCGGGGCTGGTAAATCCTGGCCCGCAGGTGTGTGTTTTGTCTGCTCCCAGTATGCCAGTAAAGGAAAGCTGGTTTTCAGTAGCCGTACGCAGGCCGGGATATGGATGTCTGCATGTGAACCCATCAGCAGGTCAAACGCATTGTGGGTTTTGATATTACGGTTATTTTCCAGTCCAGGTGCCCGTATTACCTCGGTAAATGCCCGTTCCATTCGTGCTATCTCGACCGGAAACTGCAATAACAGGTCTGCTTCGCCGGTCTTTAATTCATCTGTATTTTTTGGCTGACTTTGGAGCAAGAAGCTGGCAAAACCATCGCCTAAATCATACAAAGATGGTGCACGGGAAGGATGCCGCCAGATATAGTTATGGGCAAAAAAATTAAACAATTCATCGCCCATCAAACGATGTAGAACCGGGAAATCAGCTTGCAGGCATTCCTGCAAACGCAGGATGTAGCCATGGGCATAAATATGCATGCGCGATTGCTTGCCAGGCGCGATCTTGATTACGCTTGATTCCGCCATACCCAGATGTTCCTGTGCCAGCGACAAACCTCTCGCTAGGCCACCAGGCGCAGTCATTACCGTTAAAAACCAGTGCTGCAATTGCAATAGCGACGGATCAGGTGCAGATTGACTCATGAAGTGCTGAGTTCTTCCAACTGAAAATGCACAGGCGTAGAAATGCTTGTACCAGATGCAGCATTGATTTTCATCTCGGGGAAATGACCAGTCATGACCAATCGTGCTTTGTCCAGTTCTGCCAGCAGGTCAGGATAGTCAGGGATATTGGCATCCCACTCCAGCAGCGTAGAAACACCGCCCGTCAAGGCTTGCGCCAGCGCATATAAATGCCAGACGGGTGTTGGCACAGGCTGATCATGCGTATCTATCATATAGTCGCCATGATGACTTGGTCCCGCCAGATGAATTTGCACGATGCGGTCGACAGGCAGGTTGCGTATATAACGTTCGGCATCAAAGCCGTGATTGTAGGCAGACACATAGACATTGTTTACATCCAGCAGTAGCCCACAACCGGTTTTTTCAGTTAAGCGACTTAGGAATTCATCCTCCGCCATGTTTGACTGTTTAAATTCTACGTAGGTACTGGGATTTTCTATAACCAATGGACGTTCCAGAAAATCCTGCACTATGCGTACACGTTCAGCCACATGCGCTAGCGTGGCTTCATTCAAGGGTAGTGGCAGCAAATCATGGGTATTCATCGCTGCGGCACCTGTCCAGCACAAATGATCAGATACCCAAACTGGTTGTAATTCCTTTGCCAGTTGCCTGAGCTTTTTTAGATAGTCGAAATCCAGTGCATCTGTACTGCCTATCGATAGCGAAACACCATGCATGACGATAGGACAGGTTTTCGCTATGCGTTCCAGAACGTGGCGTGCATAACCATGGTTATCAATGAAGTTCTCTGTGATTACTTCAAACCAGGCTACGCCGGCTCCATGTTCAAGTATGTGCTCAAAGTGAGTGTTGCGCAGACCAACGCCCAGACCCAGGTTGGGCAGGCCAAGACGTGGCTGCAAAGTGTGCATAGTGTGCTGCTCAGGCATACTTAATCATCAGGTTGAAGGTGGCAAAGCCAGGCGCAAATCATTTGGCTTAGGCATTTCCCCAGGGTTTTTGTGGCGCGTCGTCATTACCGTGCTGTATGCCGCCCAGGCCGTGTCAAACACACTGTCACCTTGCTTGAATTTGATGTTCTTGTTCAATAGATGCTCTGCATGTGGTGGCGCATCATCAAAAGTATACAAAGTCATCGTGCCGCTTGCAGGGAACAGTTGCGATGCAGAGATAGGCACGGCACAGCCGCCATAGGTTTTACAGCGGTTGTCACTAGCTGCGCTATATAAGGTGCCTGTAGGTGGCGGTCCCGGAGGAGCGCCGCAAATACCATGCGAGCCGCGGTCTGGAGTTGCGGCTACAAGCGATTCTTTGTCCGTTTCTTTTTCTGGTTTAACAACCATATCTATCTGGGCAAAACCACAACCACCCTGGGCCTTGCAACCATTTGAACCACGGCAGCTATGATAAACCGCAATTGCAGCGCATTGATTATTGGCTTCTTCTGATTCTGTCACCTTGTTGGCGTTGAAATCCAGCCCCTGGCAAGAGTGGTACAAAATATTCTTGTCTGGTAGCGGAACACTGACTGACAAATCTGGTGAGCAACCTGTGATCGCCCAGCAAATTGACATGCGGTCGCCTGAACCAACCATGGATGGATAAGGAAAGTTCGTTTCCTTATTTGTCCAGTATTCGTCCAGTACCGAGGTAATACCATAAATGGCACCTGCAGATACACTGCTTAACATCTGTACAGTTTTTGCTCCTTCGCTTTTCAGGCGATTCAGTGCGCCGGCAACATCATCAGGTGTAGGAATATTTTGCGGCGCTGACGTCGCATCGTATTCCTTATTGGTCAGCATGGCAGCTGTCCAGTGATTGCCTGCAACGGCATGCCATTGTTCCCAGGTCAGCAAATGATCAGCGGCTGTCTCTCCTGGATGTTCCATCTCCCTGCGAATATCCTGGAAGCGCTCATCGTGATCAAATGCTGCGCTGTGGAAGCGTGCGGCAGTATCTCGGGATTTCGCTTCATTGCCATCACCATCATAGGCGGGGTAATCAGCGATCAACCCTTCATCAGATTCGCGATAATCAGGCTGTACGGCACGCAGTAATTGAGTGCGGCGATAGTGTTTGATTCCTGCAGAATTACCTTCACCCTGTCAGTAATAGCGCACATCATGTCGATGGCCTTGTTTTGCGAACCTGCCATGCCCCCATCAAGATCTTCGGGGCCAAACAAAGTATCAAATTGCGGGTATTCTTTTTTTGGGTGACTTTCGTTCGGCTGTTTAGGTGTGCTGTGAACATTGAACATGTCTTTTTGCACTGCGTTGTTATCAAACAGTTTTTGCCACAGTGTCTGGCCATCCGTATATTCCATGCTGATGTATTTGGCATAGCGTTCATACATATAGCCAATGGTGCCGAACAGTGGCAAGTCAGCAAAGCCCTTGTCTGGATTCCAGTTCACTAAAGGTATATCCGGGAAGTACTTGTCGGCGTTGTGGCGCAATTCTTCGCGCGCCTGCTTCTCTGGCTGCTCGATTGCCAAAAACAGTCCTATCTGGTTGTTATTGAGTGACTCCAGATTGACCCTGACATCCTTGTAATTATTGGTATCCCTGAGATCAACTATGCAGGGTATTTTGTGCTCGTCTTGCCCATAGCAAATCCAGCCACGCTCACTGTTTTGCAGACCTGAATTTTCAGTAAAACTGGGACTGACACTAATCGCCGTGGCGATATTGGCAGCCATCTGCAAATGCAGCATTTCCTGTATGAATACGCTGACGATGATATTGAAGGCACGCTCATTGGATGTGCTGGCGTCTGCCGTGGTCGCCATTCCTGGCCATTGGCGGCCTTTATAATAATTGTTACCCTTGGAATTAATTTGATGCGTGCCGTAGATCGAATACATGGAATTCATGTACAGCGGTATCGTAAACAATTCCACGCTGACAGTCGCCTGAGCAATTGCCCTTACGGCGGCAGCATCGGTGTTAAATTCTGACAGGGGACGATTCTTGATGGCGTGCTGCGGTGTTTCAGGTATGGCTGCGAACATGAGACGACTCCTGCACTGGGGGGAAGTGCAGACGAAATGCGGCGGTAAAAAATGAACAAAACGTAATTAACTTAACATAAAAGAATATGTGCTTGAAAGTATTTGAGCGCACCTGATTCTTTTAAGAGTGTTTGTTTTTTTGCAGCATCTTCACAATTTTTGGAGCAATTGGTATGAAAGAAATTATCAGTCAATGTCAGCATAGCTTAACGTCGCTTGCCGATCCGGTAAGGGCACAGGCCATGCGTGCCTATATGAAAAACCGTTTTGAATTTCTGGGTATTCCCGCACCTGACAGGCGCATGGCGTGTGTAGATATTATCCGGCAATTGAAAACGGCGGATGCTGATGAACTTTTACAGATCGCAAATGACTTGTGGGACTGTGAACAGCGCGAATACCAGTATCTGGCAGTAGATATCCTGGCCAAGCATTACCGGCGCTTATGTCTGGAAGATGTGCCAGCCTTGCTCGTATTGGTGCAGCAAAAATCCTGGTGGGACACTGTCGATGGTCTGGCCGGTGTCGTCGGCGATGTATTGCGGCAAAATTTGAAAGCGAGCCGGGATATGCAAGCTGGCATGGATAAAGCACTTGAACATCCTGATTTTTGGGTAAGGCGCATCGCCTTATTGCATCAGTTAGGCTGGCGCGAACAGACCGACGTGAACAGATTATTTACCTATGCCCTGGCGCTGGCAGATGAAAAAGAGTTTTTCATCCGTAAAGCGATAGGCTGGGCCTTGCGTGATTATGCCTGGCATGATCCCGCTGCCATACGAGACTTTTTGCAAGAAAACCAGGGGCGATTCTCTGGCCTGACCTACCGCGAAGCTGCTAAAAACCTGGAGAAATTAGGAAAATAGTTACAAAAAATTATGCAGTTCCTTCCGCAGCAGCACATTAAGCAACCATGCAGCATGGCATTTGCAATATGATATCGCTTGTTTGTTAATTGCCAGTCTGCATTTTCCCTGATGAAACCTCAAAAACTTATCTTGTCTGCCATCGCCGTCATTGGCGTGGTTGTCGCCTCTTATTTTGTCGTACAAAAATCTAATCAGTCTCCAGAGAACAAAGCGGTAAACTCTCAGCTTGAGCAAAAGGATGCATTTGATCCTGCCAAATTGCCAGAAGACTTGAATGGTTTATTGGTTGCTTATCGCAAAATCATCATTTTGCTGGCCGATGAGAAAAAACTTAATCCCAAAGAGCGCAATGAGGCAAACCGGGTAGGGCAGGCTTTGTTCCATGAAAATCTGGTCAGGCTTAATGATCTGGACGTTTTTTTCAGTAAATTGAAGTCACTCAGCAATGCCAAGCGCGAAGCCAGCTTTGACACTATCCTGACCTACATAGAATCTGGTGAAGATTTATACGATGCAGACCGTCTCGCGTTTCGCGAAGTTTTGCTCAAGATGCAAACATTGATAGCGACAGAACAGACCCTGCCAGCTATCAAGCTGCACAAGCGCGTTACTGACGACCTGAATGCACTCAGTGAAATTGAAAAAGAATACGACAAAGAACTCAAAGAAATTTTCTCGCGCTTTGAATCCCGTTCCATAGAGCTGAAGCGTGAGCGCTGGGATGACTACATCGCTAAACTACGCAAGCTGTATAACCGCGAACAAATCCTCAAAGATTACGGCATTATTCTGCCTTACCCTGAAAAGCCGGAAGCAACCGACGAAAAAGACAAGGAAATTTTCGGTCAGGGCTTGCCACCAAAAACTGTCGTGTTGACTTTCGACGACGGCCCACACGCTACCTATACCGATGAAATTGCAGCGATACTCAAGCAATACAATGTGCCAGGCGTGTTCTTCCAGGTGGGTAAGAACGTCGGCAGTGTTGATGCACAGGGTAAGGAATCGCTGAATAAAAATGCCGCAACCAGCAAAAAACTATTGAGCGCAGGCCATGTTCTGGCTAACCATAGCTTCAGCCATGCCTTGTTGTCCAAGCAAAGTGGCAATAATCTGAATGCAGAAATTGAGCAGACAGATAAACTGCTGAAGGCGATAGACCCGGCACGATCATCCTTGTTCCGTTTTCCTTACGGTGCAAAGAACAAGGAAGGTATGCAAATCCTGCACAAGCTGGGCTTGCGTTCAGTTATGTGGAATATTGATTCCCTGGACTGGGCTGACCCTGTGCCCAACTCCATTGCAGGCCGTGTGCTGGGCACTTTGGAGAAAGAGCAGCGCGGTATTATCCTCTTCCACGATATCCATGAACGTACGGTAAAGGCGCTGCCTCTGGTGTTGGACAAACTGATTGCCGATGGCTATAGCTTTGCATCATGGGATGGCACTGACTTCAAGATTGCCAAAGGCGGCAAGCCTACGCCTGAAAAGGTCAGTATCAGTACTGACTATCAAAATAGCTGGGCAATCGTCATTGGTATCAACGACTATGCAAAATGGCCCAAGTTGCAATATGCAGTGCAAGATGCCAATGCTATCCGTGACACTCTGATCAGTCGTATGGGTTTCGCCAATGACAAGGTATTGACACTGGCCAATGCAGATGCGACCCGCAATAATATCCTCGCCTTGTTCCATGAAAAACTGGGACACGGGCAATTGAAAAAAGACGACAGGGTCTTCGTCTTCTTTGCAGGCCATGGCGCAACCAGGAAGCTGAGTTCTGGACGTAACCTGGGTTATATCATTCCCGTTGATTCTGACCCTGAGCAATTGTCTGTCGATGCCATTCCCATGACAGATTTGCAGAACATTGCCGAGAGCCTCAATGCCAAACATATTTTGTTTGTCATGGATGCCTGTTATAGCGGGCTGGGGCTGACGCGTGGTGGTGGCACCAGCGCATTCCTGCGTGAAAATAGCAAACGCCTGGGTCGCCAGATGCTGACTGCGGGTGGTGCCGATCAGCTGGTTGCTGATGGCGGGCCGAATGGTCACTCCGTCTTTACCTGGACCTTGCTGCAAGCCTTGAGTGGCAAGGCTGATATGAATGGTGATGGCATGATCACCGCCACAGAGCTGGCAGCCTATATTGCGCCTGCAGTATCTAGTGTATCGCAACAAACGCCTGCATTTGGCAGCTTGCCAGGTTCTGAAGGTGGTGAATTTGTTTTTGAAATACGTGGTGAGGGCGAGTTTTTGAATGCCAAAACCAATCAGTTGTCCGCCGATGCCATTGCACTCAACAACAAACTTGATGGTGCGGTAAGCAAAGCAGGTAGTGACACGCCCATTGTCATCAAGAACCTCAATGGTGGCGAACAAAAAATCGCAGCACCTAAAATGGTAGATGGCTCATCAAGGCAACTCGCACAAAGAGCCAATGACCATGGGCTGCAATTATATAAAGAGAAGCAATATGCTCAGGCAGAAGCAGCTTTCACTGAAGCTTTGAAATACCGACCTGACTTTGGTCTGGCGGCAAACAACCTTGGTTTTGTCTATTTCAAACAGCAAAAATATGCAGAAGCAGCGCGCTGGTTTGAAAATACTTTACAGATTGATCCTTCCCGCTCAATTGCTTACCTGAACCTGGGAGATGCCAGGGCGTTATTGAATGAAAATGATAAAGCGAAAAAAGCTTATACAAGCTTTCTGGAATTATCGCCAAATAGTTCAAATGCCAATTATGTCAAAGAAGCGCTAAAAAAATTGAACTGAGGTTCTATTCATTAGTAGCAATTAAATTTTGAATAAAGAATAAATATGAATGGTGTAACTTTGAAGGCAATGCGCAGTCTGCTGCATTTCAGCCAGCATGAAGCGGCAGAACTGATTGGTGGTGTCTCAGTACGCACCTGGAGTAACTGGGAAGCAGGCGTTCAAAAAATACCGCAAGATGTGATATCCATGATTAATTACCTCATGGTGTGTCGCAAGAAGGCAATTACAGATACGCAGGCAGCGATAAAAACCTACTACCTGCAAATGCCGCCAGGAGTCAGCAAAAAACCAGTAGCATTAGTCTGGTATGACAGCTTTGAAGATTGGTGCACCTTGCCATATCGTGAATCGATCATGTGGAGGCCACAGCAGTCTGTGGTTGCACATCTGATCTCGGTAGAAAACTGCAACGTTGTACAGTTTGATGCAGGTGCTTATGAAGCCTGGCTGGGCCGGCGGCCAGATAGTGACTCCATGCGTAATCAATGGGCAGAAGAGCAGGTAACTGCCTGATCACGCGTCACAAAGCTGCAGTGCCGCAGCTTTGTGACGTCACCTACTTCTTATTTATCTTTGCCCTATGCGGGTGTCACCAAACAGGTTTTTCTGATCACGCGGTTGAGAGCGCCAGTACTGCTTTGGCGCATCCACTGTCGCGCCTAATTGCGCCGCTGCATGCCAGGGCCAATGTGGGTCATACAATATGCCACGAGCGATGGCGATGGCATCAGCTTTGCCGGTAGTGATAATTTCTTCTGCCTGATGAGCATCCGTGATCAGACCTACCGCAATGACCGGTATGCTGCAGTGCTGCTTGATTTCTTCTGCCAGATGGACCTGATAACCAGGTCCCAGTGGGATTTTCTGATCAGGTGAAACCCCACCGCTGGAAACGTGGATAAAGTCACAGCCACGTTCCTGTAATTGTTGAACAAAGAGTTTGCTTTGCGAGATATCCAGACCACCTTCCACCCAGTCTGTTGCCGACAAACGCAGGCCAACTGCCATGGTGTCTTTAGGAACTGCTGCCCGCACAGCATCAAATACTTCCAGGGGAAACCGTAAACGGTTCTCCATTGAACCACCATATTGATCTGCACGCTGATTGGATATGGGAGATAAAAATTGATGCAGCAAATAACCATGCGCCGCATGTATCTCAATTGCATTGATACCCAAGCGGTGTGCGCGTACCGCAGCATCAACAAAAACCTGTTTTACGCGTTGCAGGCCAGCCTCATCCAATGCCAATGGTGCACGCTCAGCTTGCGCATGCGGCACAGCCGAGGGCGCTACCATTTGCCAGCCACCATCTTCCAGTGCAATCAATTGACCACCATGCCACGGAGCCTGGCTGGATGCTTTGCGTCCGGCATGACCCAGTTGTACCGCAATGGGCATGGCAGAATGCTTGCGTATTGAAGTCAATACTTTCGCCAGCGCCGCTTCTGTCTCATCTGACCACAAACCCAGGTCGCCAGGAGAGATACGGCCTATCGCTTCTACAGCGGTGGCTTCCAGTATCAATAAACCTGCACCTGACAAGGCAAGTCCACCCAGATGAATAAGATGCCAGTCAGTCGCCTTGCCATCTTCTGCAGAGTACTGGCACATGGGGGCAATGATGATGCGGTTTTTTAAACTTAGCGAACCAAGCTTGATGGGGGAGAAGAGAGCGCTCATGTCTTTGAGAAATGTCTGAATGAAGGAAATAATCTGATTTCTTCATTATGCCTGCGCTTTTCTTTTGTTGCTGGGCGCTGCTCATTCTTCAGCTTGCTTCCAACGCTTCAACAATGGTTTTGATCTTGACTGCCTTTTCAAAATGATCAAACTTGTTTTCCATGATCCACCATGTGGCAGCTTCCATCAGTAATTGCGGGTCATCGTTTTTGTTGGCAAAGAAGGCATAAAAGGATAGACCAACATTGCTGCCTTTTTGTTCTATTTTGTTATTACATACTTCGATGATCTTTTTTCTCAGACTGCTTCTCATCATTTATTCGTATTCAAGGTTAATGCATGCAGCCCTCGGTAAAACGAGGCTATGTGCAGCGCTTGTGAAAACTCGTTGGTTTCTATTTTTTGCTGTATTTCAGGAATTGCCAGAAAGTCGAATTCTATATCTTCAGATACATCCAGTTGCTGCTCACCATTTAAATCAAGCCCGGCAGCAAAAAACAAATGAATGGTATTTGTTTGACGGGCGGGGTTGGCATACATGCTTCCCAAAGATTGCCAGCGTGCAGCGGTGTAGCCTGTTTCTTCCAATAGTTCTCTTTGCGCGGCAAGGAAAGCTGTTTCACCCTCATCAATGACACCACCCGGTAATTCTATGCAAACCTTTTTTACGCCATAACGAAACTGCTTTACCGTCAATATACGGCCATCATCTGCCTGGGCAAACACGTGCACCCAGTCTGTTTCATGAAGTACATAGTAAGGTTCGATTATTTGTTTATTAGGTAGCTTGCATGTATCTGCGGTCAGTGTTAACCAGTTATCGCTGATTAGTATCTTTGAGCTTAAGGTTTCCCAATGTTTCATAGTAATGTCCAGGCTTGCTAAGGAAAAATCAATCCATCATATCTTCTCACGAAATTATCTTATTCATATTATTTAATGCCATGTGATCTGATAAGCTGATTTCAAGAGCCATGAGCTTATATATTAATTGCTATTGAGTTTGACTTCGTCACGCCCATTTGCAGCTAATCAACGAATGTCAGATGCAAATCACATTCGCAATCCTGATTAGGTTGTCGATATGGAATGGTTAGCCCTTATTGTTGTTTTACTCGTACTTGGCATCGGTGTCTTGCCCAGGCTGCGCTTGCGTCATGTGTTGTCCCAGGCCTTTCCTTTGAATTATTCTAAAATTTTGCGCAAAAACCTGCCTGGCTATACGCGCATGCCGACTGACTTGCAAATGCAGTTGAAGAAGCGCATACGTCAGTTTCTCTATCAAAAAACTTTTGTTGGTTGTGGTGGCTTGACTATCACTGACGAGATCAGGGTGACGATTGCGGGCAAGGCTTGCTTGCTGCTGTTGAACCGTGAATCAGATGTGTATCCGCAGCTCACGCATGTCCTGGTATATCCATCGGCATTTGTAGCGCCCAGAACACAAATGAATGCTGACGGCATCGTCACGCATACCAATCAGGGACTCAGTGGCGAATCATGGAGTGATGGTCGTGTCATCCTTGCCTGGGATCAGGTTACGCATAATCCCGACAATGAAGCGCGAGGACAGGATGTGGTTATCCATGAATTTGCCCATCAGCTTGATAGTGAAACAGGAACTACCAATGGTGCGCCAGCGCTGAAGTCGGCAGCAGCTTACAAGGCATGGTCGGCGTTGATGAAAAGAGAATATGCTCAACTGCATCATGCTATAGCCAATGATATTCCAACTATCATTGATCCTTATGGTTCAACTAATCCAGCAGAATTTTTTGCTGTCGTGACTGAGGCTTTCTTCAAGAAAAGCCGTGATCTTGCTCAATACCACCCCGCTTTGTATCAGCAGTTGCGGGTGTATTACCAGGTTGATCCATGTGACTGGATTTGATTTTCATCAAAAAACAAGGGGCGCTGCATGCGCCCCTGTCCTTTTATTCTACTGCTTCCAGAAACTCTTGCTGTTCCAGCCAGTCAGCTTCTATCTGCCCCAGTTCCTTGACGACGTAAGCCTGGTCAAGTAACAGTGTCTTCAGCTTTTCTTTATTGGCATCGTTATAGATATCACCATCTTCCAACTGTGCATCGATGTCTTTCTTTTTGATGTTCAACTTGGCCATCTGTTCTTCTAAACGTTTGATGCGTGTTTCTATTGGTTTGCGCAGATTGGCGAGGCGCGTGCGTTCGTCGGCATCGCGTTTGCGTTGTTCCTTGTCATCGACCTTGGCAACTGGGATGGGCTTGGCTTGCGGCAAAGCAACTTCCTGGGCCTTGGTTTTTTCTGGCAGGGCAGGGTTGGCTTTTTCAAGTTTGTTTTTGAACAGCCAGTCTTTGTAATCGTCCAGATCGCCGTCAAACGGCTGCAGCTTGCCATCGGCAACGATGATGAACTGGTCCGTGGTGGCGCGCAGCAAATGCCTGTCATGCGAGACGACGACGAGAGTGCCTTCAAACTGCGCCAGGGCATCGGTCAGGGCTTCGCGGGTTTCCAGGTCCAGATGGTTGGTTGGTTCATCGAGCAGCAAGAGATTGGGGCGCTGCCAGACTATCATTGCCAGCGCAAGGCGGGCTTTTTCGCCACCAGAGAATGGTTTGATAGGGCTGCTCACCATGGTGCCAGGGAAGTTGAAGCCGCCGAGGAAGTTGCGTAACTCCTGCTCACGTACATCAGGGGCGATATGGGCCAAGTGCCACAGTGGTGATTCGTCATGGCGCAACATCTCTACCTGATGCTGGGCAAAGTAGCCGATGGACAAACCCTTGCCAGTTTGCATGACACCGTTCAATGGTGCGATATCACCGACGATGGTTTTGATCAGTGTCGATTTACCCGCACCATTTACACCGAGAAGGCCAATACGCTGGCCGATTTGCAGCGTGAACTTGACATCGCCAACGATTTTTTTCTCGGTGAAACTGTGATCAGTTTCTGATTCTGTACGATAGCCGCAATCCACATCTTCCATCACCAGCATGGGGTTTGGCGCGCTCAGTGGCTCGCGGAATTCAAAAGAGAACTCGGCCGCAGCTCGCAAAGGCGCCATTTCTTCCATACGTGCCAAGGCCTTGATACGGCTCTGTGCCTGCTTGGCTTTGGACGCCTTGGCCTTGAAACGGTCAATAAAGGATTGCAGATGGGCGCGTTTGCGGTTTTGTTTCTCCAGCATGCCCTGCGCCAGTTCCAGTTGCGCTGCACGCTGGCGTTCAAAGCCGGAATAGTTGCCGCCATAGCGCTTGAGTTTGCGTTCATCAATATGGACGATGACATTCACCACCCCGTCGAGGAAGTCGCGGTCATGGGAAATGATGATCAACGTGCCTTCATAACGCTTGAGCCAGTCTTCCAGCCAGATGATAGCATCCAGATCCAAGTGATTGGTTGGTTCATCGAGCAGCAGCAAATCGGATTTGCACATCAGTGCCTGCGCCAAATTCAGGCGCATGCGCCAGCCACCAGAAAAACTGGCGACTGATTGTTCCAGTTCATTGATCTTGAAACCCAGGCCCAGCAGCAATTGTTCTGCACGCGGGCGCACGGTGTAGGCATCGGCATCAGCCAGTGCACCATACATATTGCCGATGGCAATACCGTTTTCATAGCTTTCTGGCTGCGCTTCGAGTTCGGCCAGTTGTGCTTCGAGTTTACGCAGGGCGACGTCGCCATCTATTGCGTAATCGATGGCACTGCGTTCCAGTGGTGGTGTTTCTTGCGCGACGTGGGCGAGCTGCCATTTGGCCGGAAAATCGATGCTGCCCTGATCTGGATGCAATTCACCACGCAACATTGCAAACAGGCTGGATTTGCCTGCACCGTTGGAGCCGATCAAGCCTATCTTGTCGCCGGGATTGAGCGTCACATCGACGCTGTCAAATAATGGTTTGATGCCGCGCGCCAGGACGACTTGTTGAAGACGTATCATATAAACTTAATTAATGGGTAATGCTATTGTTGATGCGAAAAAATGGAAAAACGGGCAAAACTGGTTTTGCCCGTCTTCATTATGTTTATTGCACTGTACTACACTGATTTATGCAGTGAAATTGCTCAGTTGGTCTGCCTCTACCAAAAATACCATATCATCACCGGCGCTGGTACTTAACCAGGTCAGGTTCAGTTCCGGGAAGGCGGCTTCGGCGAAGTCACGTTCATTGCCAATTTCCACCATCAGCAAGCCATCTTCAGTCAGGCGCTCTGCTGCACCTGCAACTATCTTGCGCACCAGGTCCATGCCATCGTCACCACCAGCCAGAGCAATTTGTGGTTCGTGCGTGTATTCCTTCGGCAGTTTGGACATGGAGCCGGAATTCACATACGGTGGATTGGTGATGATCAGGTCATATTTCTTGTCCGGTACATTGCTGTACAGGTCAGACTCGATCAAGGTAATGCGGTCCTGCAATTCATAGGTTGCCACATTGCGTTTGGCCACTTCCAGCGCATCTTTGGAAATATCGACTGCATCCACATGCGCTTGAGAGAACATATCTGCCAGCATGATGGGCAGGCAGCCAGAACCGGTACATAGTTCAAGGATGTTGGTGATGGCTTCCGGATCTGTCACCCATGGAGAAAAATGTTCAGGTATCAGTTCAGCAATGAAAGAGCGTGGCACGATGACGCGCTCATCCACATAGAAATTATAAGTGCCGAGCCAGGCTTCATTGGTGATATAGGATGCAGGCACACGATCGACTGCACGCCTGTCAATCACGCGCAATACGGCATCTATTTCTGATGGCAATAAATGCGCATCCAGGAAAGGTTCTATCTTGTCCAGTGGCAGATGCAAGGTATGAAGCAGCAAATAGGCTGCTTCATCCAGGGCATTGGCACTGCCATGACCAAAGAACAGTTTCTCTTTGTTGAAGCGAGTGACAGCATAGCGCAACAGATCGCGCAGGGTCAGAAAGGTGGTAGCGGGTGTAGTCATATTGTTTCCGTATCGGCCAGTGGTGAGCTGATCAGGTCAGCAGGTTTTCCAGAGTGCGGCGATAAATGTTCTTGAGCGGGTCTATGTATTGCAGTTCTATGTGTTCGTCAATTTTATGGATGCTGGCATTTGGCGGGCCAAATTCCACAACCTGTGGACAGATCTTGGCGATGAAACGGCCATCAGATGTACCACCGGTAGTAGAGAGTTCGGTTTCTATGCCAGTTTCGGCACGGATTGCATCACCCAGTGCATCGCTGAGGCTGCCTTTGGGTGTCAGGAAAGGATGACCACCGACTGTCCATTTCAGATCATATTCCAGGCCATGTTTGTCGAGTATTGCATGCACACGTTGTTGCAAGCCCTCGGCTGTGCTGGCAGTGGAAAAACGGAAATTGAAATCGATAACCGCTTCACCAGGTATGACGTTGGAGGCACCAGTGCCGGCATGGATATTCGACATCTGCCAGGACGTCGGCAGATAATATTCATTGCCCTCATCCCAGACTTCAGCCACCAGCTCAGCCATGGCAGGAGCTGCGAGGTGAATGGGGTTTTTTGCCAGTTGCGGATAGGCGATATGGCCTTGCACACCTTTGACGATCAACTTGCCCGACATGGTGCCGCGACGGCCATTCTTGATCGTGTCACCCAGTTTATCGACGGAAGTTGGTTCACCAACGATGCAGTAATCAAGCTGTTCGCCACGCGCCTTGAGCTTTTCGCAAACGACCACTGTGCCGTCCGTAGCCGGGCCTTCTTCATCACTGGTGATCAGGAAACCGATGGAGCCTTTATGATCCGGATGCGCAGCGACGAATTCTTCTGTTGCCACCACAAAAGCGGCAATCGAAGTTTTCATATCAGCTGCACCGCGACCATACAGCTTGCCATCCCTGTGGGTGGGTGTAAACGGGGCAGAATGCCATTGCGTGACGGGGCCAGTAGGTACGACATCAGTATGGCCAGCAAACACCAGTAAAGGCTGGGCCTGACCACGTCTGGCCCATAGATTGGTCACATCACCAGACTGTATGGTTTCGCACTGAAAGCCCAGGGGTTCCAACAGAGCGATCAAAGTGTTTTGACAGCCTTTATCTTCAGGTGTGACCGAATCCAGCGCAATCAGCTGTTCGGTCAGTGCTAGTGTTTTACTCATGTTTATTTATGAAAAATGGACTGATACTGTGGCACAGAGAAACCGACATTCACTTGAGACTTACCGTCGTTATTGATCAGCAATACCGGGCGTTTGATGACAGATGGTTTGTCCAGCATGAATGCAATGGCCTGTTCTGTATCTTCAGCAGACGCTTTTTCTGCATCACTGAGCGCACGCCAGGTTGTGCCTTTGCGGTTGATCAGTACATCCAGACCTTGATGCTCCAGCCACGTTTCTATAGTGGCACGGTTCAAGCCCTGTTTTTTGAAATCATGGAATTCAAAAGCCAGTTCCTGCTCTTGCAACCAGGTACGGGCTTTTTTAACGGTGTCACAGTTTGGAATGCCAAACAGGGTAATGCTTCGCGTCATACTTTATACGTTCAGGGTAAATTCTGTGAAAGAAGCTTCTTCTTTGGTTTCTGGTTCTGGTTCTGGCTTTGCTGCTACGGCGGTGGATGCTTCATTGTTCAACAGCCATAACAGGTTATTGGCAGAATCAGAATTGGCCAGACCTTCTTCCTGCGTGATCAGGCCTTCGCGTATCAAATGCATGAGGGCGCGCTCAAATGTTTGCGAACCAGGTGACAAACTTTTTTCGATCGCTTCCTTGATCTGGAAAATATCGCCTTGTTCAATCAACTCCGCCACATAACGGGTATTAAGCATGATCTCGACCGCAGGGGCACGGCCACCATCTTTAGCGCGTATCAGGCGCTGCGAGATAATCGCGCGTATGGAAGACGATAAATCCAGCAACAATGCACTACGCGTTTCCATAGGGAAGAAACTGATAATACGGTTCAATGCCTGGTAACTATTATTCGCATGCAGGGTCGCCAATACCAGATGGCCTGATTGCGCATAGGCAATCGCTGCCATCATGGTTTCGAGATCGCGAATCTCACCAATCAGGATGCAGTCTGGTGCCTGACGCAACGAGTTCTTCAACGCGGTTTTCAGACTCTCAGAATCGCTACCAATTTCACGCTGGTTGACGATGGATTTTTTACTGCGGAACAAAAATTCTATCGGGTCTTCCAGCGTCAGGATATGGCCAGTCTTGACTTCATTCCTGTGATCGAGCATGGATGCTATAGTGGTTGATTTGCCTGAGCCGGTAGAACCGACCAGCAAGATCAAACCACGCTTTTCCATAATCAGCTCAGCCAGTACTGGCGGCAGATGCAAGGTGTCGAGCTTGGGAATATCGCCCGGCACATAACGGAACACAGCAGAGATAGAGCCGCGCTGGCGGAAGGCCGAAAGACGGAAACGACCTATACCGGCAGCACCGATACCGACATTGAGTTCGTTTTCGGCTTCCAGTTGCTCCATGTGTTCAGGCTCTACCACTTCGCTGAGCAGCGAGAGGATGTTTGCCTGATCCATTTTCTGCTGATTAATAGGGAGCAGATTGCCATTGATTTTCAAATGTATGGGCGAATTCATCGCGAAAAACATGTCAGATGCATGTTTTTCCTTCATCAATTGAAATAACCTCTCCATCGCTGCCATGATGTGTCCCTAAGCTGAGCTAATTATTAAAATAAAAATACAAAAAAGGCGCAAAAGTGCTTAAGCGCCGCGCAACAATTCATTGATACTGGTTTTGGAGCGTGTCTGTGCATCGACACGTTTCACGATCACTGCACAATACAAGCTGTATTTGCCATCAGCAGAGGGCAAATTTCCGGAAACAACCACAGAGCCAGAAGGTACACGGCCATAGCTGACTTCACCTGTCGCGCGGTCATAAATCTTGGTGGACTGGCCGATATACACGCCCATGGAAATCACAGAATTTTCTTCAACGATCACGCCTTCTACGATTTCTGAACGTGCACCGATGAAGCAATTGTCTTCAATGATGGTTGGGTTGGCTTGCATAGGTTCCAATACGCCACCGATACCAACGCCACCAGACAAGTGCACGTTTTTACCAATTTGCGCGCAAGAACCGACTGTCGCCCAGGTATCAACCATCGCGCCTTCATCGACATAAGCGCCGATATTGACATAAGAAGGCATCAGCACCACGTTTTTGGCAATAAAGCTGCCACGGCGTGCGACTGCTGGTGGCACCACGCGGAAACCGCCCTTAATGAAGTCTTCAGCCGTGTAATTGGCGAACTTGGTCGGTACCTTGTCGAAGAACTGCATATGCTCGCCAGAAGGCATAGTGATATTGTCTTCCAGACGGAAAGACAGCAATACAGCTTTTTTGATCCATTGATTGACTTGCCAGCTACCCTCAATTTTTTGCGCAACGCGCAGGGTGCCTGCATCAAGTTCGCTCAAGACATGGGCAACTGCCTCGCGGATTTCTGCAGGCGCAGATTTTGGCGAGAAATTTGTGCGGTCTTCCCAGGCTTGATCAATGATTTGCTGTAATTGTTGATTCATGTTGAGTGTCTTTAAATGGAAATGTAAAAAATAAAAACCGAAATAATCTTATGTCCGCGTTTGCTTGCTGTTTGGCTGCAGTATCAGACCACTACCGGAGTAAAATTTTTGCAAAAGCTGACTATCCTTTGTGCCGCTTCCAGGCATTCTTCAGGTTCCGCCACCAAAGCCATGCGTATGCGGTTTTGCCCAGGATTGATGCCATGGGCCTCGCGCGCCAGGTAGCTACCGGGCAGAACTGTCACATTATATTCCTCGTATAGGCGACGGGCGAATTCTGTATCTGATAAACTCATGGCGTCAGGAATTTTTGCCCACAGGTAAAAGGCTGCATCAGGCAGTTTCACGTCCAGCACTTCTTGCAAAATCGGCGTGATCTGGGCAAATTTGCGTATGTACTTATCGCGATTTTCTTGCACATGTACTTCATCATTCCAGGCGACAACTGAGGCAGCCTGTATATTCGGGCTCATGGCGCTGCCATGATAAGTCCGGTACAACAGGAATTTTTTGATGATTTCCGCATCTCCCGCGACGAAGCCGGAGCGCATGCCAGGTACATTCGAGCGTTTTGACAGGCTGGACAAGGTAATCAGGCGTTGATAATCATTCCTGCCCAATTCCCGTGCGGCTTGCAAGCTGCCCAGCGGTGCTTCGGTCTTGAAATAAATCTCGGAATAGCACTCATCAGCTGCAATAACAAAACCATAACGGTCTGACAGGGCAAATAACTCTTTCCAGTCATCCAGATTCAATACTGCGCCAGTGGGGTTGCCGGGTGAACAGATGTACAGCAGTTGTACGCGTTGCCAGACTGATTCCGGGATGCTCTTGTAGTCGGGTGCGAAATTACGTTCGGGATCGGCATTGGCAAAATAGGGCTCAGCCCCGGCCAGATAGGCTGCGCCTTCATAAATTTGATAAAACGGGTTAGGGCACACCACTAATGGCGACCCATTTTTGCAGGCACTGGGGTCTATGACGGTTTGCGCCAGAGCGAACAAGGCTTCGCGTGAACCGATGACAGGCAAAATCTGAGTTGCGGCATCCAGCGGCGGTATATTGTAGCGGCGTCCCAGCCAGGCAGAAATGGAGTTGCGCAAGGCATCAGAGCCAGCAGTGGATGGGTAACTAGCCAAGCCTGCCATATTGTCGACAATGGCATCCTTGATCAAAGCGGGAGTAGGGTGCTTGGGTTCGCCTATGCCCAGACTAATGGCTGGAAATTTGGAATTTGGCACAACATCGGCAAACAGGCGCTTCAGTTTCTCGAACGGATACGGCTGCAATTTACTGAGATAGGGATTAAATGTCATTTTTCGAATTGTTGTCGACGCTAAACAGGCTTTTTAGCTTATTTCTCTGGTCTGCTTAAATTTGCTGCTTTTTATTTGCAATCCGTATTATAGCGTCCTGAGGATTCTATAGAGAAAGGCTTTCACCTGTACTTGCGTGAAATACTGATTAATATGTAAATTGTGTCATAAGTTTGAAAACTGAAAATTTTGCTCTTACGATGGTATGATGCAGCGATACAGGAACGTGGCTGGCATTGATGGCCTTGGCATATATACGATACGCGGTAGATTTGACTGCAAAAGATAATAAAATTATATAAAGTGCGATTAACTTCTATTAAATTAGCGGGATTTAAATCTTTTGTAGATCCCACCCATTTTCAGGTTCCTGGCCAACTGGTTGGTGTTGTCGGCCCTAATGGTTGCGGCAAATCCAATATTATTGATGCTGTGCGCTGGGTTTTGGGTGAATCCAAAGCTTCCGAGTTGCGCGGCGAATCCATGCAGGACGTTATCTTTAACGGTTCTACCCACCGCAAACCCGCTGGTCGTTCCTCCGTAGAGCTGGTTTTTGATAACAGCATGGGCAAAGCAGCAGGCCAATGGAGCCAATACGGTGAGATTGCCGTCAAGCGTACCTTGACGCGTGACGGTACGTCTACTTACTACATCAACGGGCAGCCAGTGCGCCGTCGTGATATCCAGGACATCTTCCTCGGTACCGGCCTGGGACCTCGTGCCTATGCGATTATCGGTCAGGGCATGATTTCACGCATCATCGAAGCCCGCCCGGAAGAATTAAGAATTTTCCTCGAAGAAGCTGCTGGTGTTTCCCGTTATAAAGAACGCCGCCGCGAGACAGAAAACCGCATTCACGACACCCATGAAAACCTGGTACGTGTTGAAGACATCCTGCGCGAATTGAATAACAACCTGGACAGGTTGGGTGCGCAGGCCGTTGTTGCCAATAAATTCCGCGAATTGCAGACTGATCAGGAAGAAAAGCAAAAGCTGCTGTGGTTGCTGCGTAAAAAAGAAGCAGAAAACGAACAAAAAAAGCATTTCGCCGAGATAGAAAAGACTCAGACGGACCTCGAAGAGCAAACCGCCAAGCTGCGCCATGTCGAGCTGGAGCTGGAGCAAATGCGCCAGGCGCACTATGCAGTCGGTGACCGCATGCATCAGGCGCAAGGCCATTTGTACCAGACCAATGCCGAGATTGGCAGTCTGGAAGCACAAATCAAATTCGTCATCGAATCTCGCAGCCGTTTGCAATCACAATTGCAGTCACTGACTGCGCAGCGCGATCAATGGCAAAACCAGAGCCGGCAATTCCAGGATGATTTGTCAGAAGGCGAAATCCATGTCGAAGAACTGGCCATGCGCGCCGAACAGGCTCTCGAAGTCAGTCAGCAACAACAAGACAAGCTGCCAGCGATGGAGCAAATATGGCGTGAGTCGCAACTGAAGACGACAGAATCACGCGCCAAAATCATGCAGATGCAGCAGCAGATAGAGCTGGAATCTGCGCATCAGCGTAATGCGTCAAATATCCTGAACACCCTGGCCACCCGGCGTGAGCGCCTGATGCAGGAAAAACAGGGCCTGGTATTGCCGGATACGACGCATCTGGACAATCTCTCGATGCAGCTGGAAGAAAAAAAGCAGGTGCTGGAAGAGCTCACCATGCAACTGGAAGAAGCGCAAGAACGCTTGCCCTTACTGGAAGATGAGCGCAAACAGGCGCAGCAGCAAGTGAATCAGGACAGCGCCGAATATGCGCAACTGGAAGCGCGCCTGCTAGCCCTGAAACAATTACAGGAAAAAGTACAAAGCCAGGGCAAGGTACAGCCTTGGCTGGAAAAACACGAATTGAGTGGCTTGCCAAAAATCTGGCAAAAGCTGCATATTGAAGCTGGTTGGGAAACTGCGCTGGAATCTATCTTGCGCGAACGCACTGCAGCCTTGGAAATGTCAAACCTGGAATGGGCCAAAGCCTTTTTCGGCGATGCTCCACCTGCCAAATTGGCTGTTTGTGCGCCTACCATAGTCGCTGAGCCTGTCACACCTCTGGCCGGTTTCAAGCCCTTCATCGACTTGCTTCAACTTAATGATGCAGGTTTGCGTGGTTTGATGCAGGATTGGTTGCATCAGGTGTATATCGCTGAAGACATTACGTCTGCCTTCATGGACAGGGTTAAATTGCCCGCCGGCGCCTGTTTTATCACAAAGCAGGGCCATGTCATTGCCCGCTCCAGTGTGCGTTTTTATGCATCTGATTCCGAGCAGGATGGCGTGCTGGGACGTCAGCAAGAGATAGAAAACATCACCAAGCAATGCCGTGCCAAGCATATGCTGGCAGACGAGTCCAAAACCCGTGCCGTACGTTCTGAATCTGCTTACACTCAGGCTACGCAGCAATTACAAGACTTGCGCCAGCGCGTGGGCAGCCTGACGCAGACTACCCATAGTCTGCAAATCGAATTCATGAAATTGTCTGAAGTGCAGGAACGCTTTAATCAGCGCAGCACACAGATAGGCAGTGATCTGGCAGAAATCGCCGCGCAAGAGAGTGAACAACAGCAAATCAGGGCCGAGTCCGAGCAAAAATTTGAGCAACTGGACATGGACCTGGCAGAACTGCAGGAAACCCATGAAGAAGGCCAGACTGCTTATCTGGAAAAAGAGCAGCAATTGAATGAAGCCAGACAGCGTCTGCGTGACCTGGAGCTGGCCGCGCAAGAAGCTGCCTTTGCAGAAAAATCCCACCGCAGCAAAATGGAAGAATTGCGCCGCAGTATTGCGACCGCGCTGGAACAATCAGCACAATTATTTGCCAGCATGCAGCAGGGCCAGCTTGAGCTTGAATCCATGGATGACCAGACTGCACAAGCTGGCTTACAAGATTTACTGGACAGACGCAGCTCACAGGAAGTGGCGCTGGCAAATGCCCGTCATGAGCTGGATCAACTGACACAGCAGCTGCGCCATCACGAAGAATCCAAAATGCAGGTGGAACGCAGCCTGCAACCACAACGTGACCGTATTGTTGAGTTGCAATTGAAAGAACAGGCTGCACGTCTGAGCCAGGAGCAGTTCTCGGAACAATTGCGCAATTTTGAAGTCGATGAAGAAGCCCTGGCGCAAAAACTGCACGATGATCTCAAACCATCTTATTTGCAGGGAGAAGTTACCCGCCTCACCAATGCGATTGCAGCATTGGGTGCCGTGAATATGGCTGCTCTTGACGAGTTGGCGCAGGCAACTGAACGCAAGACTTTCCTCGATGCACAGCATGCTGATCTGACTGAGGCGATCACCACTTTGCAGGATGCCATCCACAAGATTGATATTGAAACACGCGACTTGTTGCAAGACACCTTTGACAAGGTCAATCATCATTTCGCTGAGCTTTTCCCAATTTTATTTGGTGGTGGCCAGGCGAAACTGATCATGACAGGTGATGAAATTCTGGATTCTGGCGTCCAAGTCATGGCGCAGCCACCTGGCAAAAAGAATGCAACCATTCATTTGTTGTCTGGTGGTGAAAAAGCCCTGACGGCAACGGCACTGGTTTTCTCGATGTTCCAGTTGAACCCTGCACCTTTCTGTTTGCTCGATGAAGTTGATGCGCCGCTGGATGACTCAAATACTGAGCGTTTCTGTAATATGGTGAAACGCATGTCGTCAAACACACAATTTTTATTTATCTCCCATAACAAGATTGCGATGGAAATGGCACAACAATTGATTGGTGTCACCATGCAAGAACAGGGGGTTTCACGAATCGTGGCGGTAGATATGGAATCTGCCGTCAATTTTGCTACTGAGGTTCAAGCAGCATGACAGATCTACAAATTAGTTTGTTAGCGATAGGTGGAACGCTGGTGGTCGGCGTCCTGATTTTTAATAAATGGCAGGAATACAAAGCCAAGAAAACTGTTGAAAATGCGTTTGGCGATGGACATGATGATGTCCTCATGAATCCTGATGCGCCCGTTGAATCCATAGTCCGGCATGAACCTAGCCTGGATGGCGACGTCCAGCCCGTTGAGGATGTGCCCCAACATCATGAGCCCATGCATGCAGATGCAGCCACTGAAATGGAAGCACCGGTAGCAATACAGGATAAGGAATTGCCGGTCGATGAATTAATCGATTGTGTGATCCCATTGGAGTTTGAAACACCGGTACGTGGTGAAAAAATTCTGGCAGAAATCGCAGACCTTAAATATGTGGGTAAAAAACCTGTGCATTTCATCGGCCAGAGCCATAGCGGCGAGCGCGATGTGATTGCCGTTGGCGGCGCTTATACCTGCCTGTTTGCGGGCGTGCAAATGGTCAGCCGCAATGGCCCTTTGAATGAATTGGAATATTCTGAATTTATCATGAAACTGCGGGCGATTGCTGATAATCTGAGTGCGCACCCGGATATCCCGGATATGAATAAAGTCATGGTCAATGCCCGCGAATTGCACCAATTTGTCGCTGAGCATGACGCCCAGCTGAGCGTAAATATCGCTGCCAACGGTGCGCCATGGGCCTTGAATACTTTGCTCGCAGCATTGGAAAAAATGGGCTTTGATCAGCGCCCTGACGGTCGTTTGATGATGCCCGATGGTGATGGCGGCAGCCTGTTTACCTTATCGACCAATGTCAGCGTCAGCGAAACCATGACTTCGCGTCTGACGTTGTTACTGGATGTACCCTGCGTTGCCCCTGCTCGTGATGGCTTTGGTGCCATGGCAGCTTGCGCCCGCTCTTTGGCGACGCGTCTGGGCGGTACAGTCGTGGATGATGGCAATCAGCCTATTTCCAAACTGGCGCTGGATGAGATATCCGGCCAGGTCCATGAATTTTATGCCGCAATGGCAGAGGCGCAGATTCCTGCTGGCTCTTTGCGTGCCCAGCGATTATTTAGTTAATTTATTCCAGACATGCAGAATGATCTTTTGGATGCTGCCGCCAAGGCGGCAGACACTTCAACACTAGCGGCACAGGCAGAACACTTACGCACAGAGTTGAACCGGTATGCACATGCCTATTATGTACTGGATAACCCCAGTGTGCCTGATGCTGAATATGACAGATTGTTTTCAGAGCTTCAAAGGCTGGAAGAAACGCATCCCGAATTAAAAACCGTCGATTCACCTACTAACAGGGTGGGCGGAGCACCTTTGCCAGAATTTGGCCAGGTGCAGCATGCTGTGCCCATGCTGTCGCTGAATAACGGCTTTGAAGACGATGATGTAATTAATTTTGACCGTCGAGCTCGTGAGGGCCTGGATATTCAAAATGAAATTGTCTATGCGATAGATTTGAAGTTTGATGGTCTGGCCATTAATCTGCGCTATGTAGATGGTGTCTTCACCCAGGCCGCAACGCGGGGCGATGGCTTCACAGGCGAAGACGTTACCGAAAATATTCGCACCATACGCAGCATCCCCTTACGCTTGCGGGTAGATAATCCGCCAAAGATATTGGACGTACGTGGGGAAGTATTAATGTTCAAGCGCGATTTTGAAAAGCTCAATCAGCGCCAGCGTGATGCGGGTGCCAAAGAGTTTGCCAACCCGCGTAATGCTGCTGCTGGCAGTCTGCGTCAGCTTGATTCAAAAATTACTGCCCAGCGTAGCCTGCGTTTCTTTGCTTATGGCATAGGCCTGCTGGAAGGCATGAGCGTACCACCTTCTCATCGCGCTTTGCTGGATTGGTATAAACAGGCAGGCATCCCTGTCTGTGAAGAAAATGCCCTGGTCAGTGGTGCATCTGGTTTGCTGGAATTTTACAAGGCTATCCAGACCAGGCGCGATATCCTGGATTATGAGATTGATGGCGTGGTCTATAAAGTCAATGATTTCGCCAGCCAGCAGTCGCTAGGTTTTGTATCGCGTGCGCCACGTTTTGCAATCGCTCACAAATTCCCTGCGCAAGAAGCGCTAACTTCTGTACTGGATATAGAGGTGCAGGTCGGTAGAACAGGTGCGATCACACCTGTGGCCAGGCTGGCCCCTGTCTTTGTCGGTGGTGTGACTGTAACCAACGCCACCTTACACAATGAAGAGGAGATACAGCGCAAGGATATACGTATAGGCGACACGGTTTCTGTACGCCGCGCAGGTGATGTCATACCTGAGGTCGTTGCCAGCATATTAGAAAAACGTCCGGCAGATTCTCGCCAGTTTGTCATGCCAGTGGAATGCCCGATTTGTGGCTCTCCCATACAAAAGCCGGAAGATGAAGCGATTGCCCGTTGCAGCGGTGGCTGGATAAAATGTACTGCGCAACGCAAGGGTGGCTTGTCGCACTTTGCTTCACGTAAGGCAATGAATATTGACGGCGTAGGAGAGCAGCTCATTGATCAGTTGGTCGATAAGAATGTCGTTACAACTGCTGCAGATTTGTATAAGCTTGGTCTGCGCGCGCTGGTTGAGTTGGACCGCATGGCAGAGAAATCTGCGCAAAATGTATTGAGTGCGCTGGAAACGTCAAAGCTGACCAGTTTCCCGCGTTTTATCTATGCGCTGGGGATACGCCATGTTGGTGAATCTACGGCAAAAGATCTGGCTGCGCATTTCGGTAATACGGATGCATTGATGAAAGCGACGGAAGAGCAGTTGCTGGAAGTATCGGATGTCGGTCCTGTGGTTGCCAAATCGATACTCCGCTTTTTTTCTGATCCGCTTAATGTGGAGTTGGTGGAGCAATTGCTGGCGTCCGGCATACATTGGCCAGAGATAGAAGTGCAGGAAAAAGGTGAGCAGGTATTGGCTGGTAAGACGCTGGTATTGACAGGTACGTTGCCCGCGCTGAGTCGTGATCAGGCGACAGAGATCATAGAAAAAGCGGGCGGCAAGGTTTCAGGTTCAGTATCAAAAAAAACCAGTTATCTGGTTGCTGGAGATGATGCGGGAAGCAAGCTGGTAAAAGCGCAAGAATTGGGTATAACTATATTGACAGAAGCAGAATTGCTTCAACTTTGTTCCGGGAGCTGAAATGAGAAAAATTAAAAAAGCCGTATTTCCAGTGGCAGGTTTGGGTAGCCGTTTCTTGCCTGCCACGAAAGCGCAACCTAAAGAGATGTTGCCTATCGTTGATAAGCCGCTGATTCAATATGCGGTTGAAGAGGCAGTTGAGGCAGGCATTACAGAAATGGTATTTATTACCGGCCGCAACAAGCGTGCAATTGAAGATCATTTCGATAAAGCCTATGAGCTTGAAAGCGAACTGGAAGCGGCAGGCAAAGAAGCCTTGCTGGATCTGGTCAGGAATGTGATTCCCAAGAATATCAACTGCATCTACATACGCCAGACAGCCGCACTGGGTTTGGGGCATGCGGTATTGTGCGCACGTCCTGTAATTGGCGACGATCCTTTTGCAGTGCTGCTGGCAGATGACTTGATGGATGCCGACGTCGGCCAACCTTCTGTCATGGCGCAAATGGCGCGCCAGTATGAGGCAGAGGGTGGCAGCATTATCGCCGTGCAAAACGTGCCACGTGAGTTCACCCGTCAATATGGTATTGTTAGTGGCACGCCTTATACTGAAAGCCTGGAAAGAGTGCAGGGCATCGTCGAGAAGCCTATGCCTGATGTTGCGCCATCAACATTGGCTGTGGTTGGCCGCTATATTTTGTCGGGCCGCATCTTCTCATACCTTGAAACCCTGGGCAAGGGCTCTGGCGGTGAAATTCAATTAACGGATGGTATTGCTGCCATGTTGAAAGACTTCCCGGTCTATGCTTTCCGTCCAAATGCGACTCGTTATGACTGCGGCTCCAAACTCGGTTACCTGAAAGCCAGTGTTGCTCTCGGTTTGAAACACAAGGAAACCAGTGCAGAATTTACCGAGTTCCTGCAATCCCTGAATAAATAATGCAATTCTGCGGCCAGCTTATAAACTGGCCGTATTTACATTAAGTCATTTATTCTTATTACATTTGGTGCACCATGATTCATCCTATACTGAAAATGGGCGATCCACGACTGTTAAGGGTTGCTGAGCAAGTCACTGCGTTTGATACTCCAGAATTGCATGAGCTCATCAAGGATATGTTCGAGACCATGATTGCTGCCAATGGCGCTGGTTTGGCAGCGCCGCAAATTGGTGTGAATCTGCAGCTTGTAATTTTTGGGTTCAAAAATAATCCACGTTACCCTGATGCACCTGTTGTACCTGAGACAGTGCTGATTAATCCCGTGTTGACCCCCTTGTCTGAAGAGACTGATGACGCATGGGAAGGCTGTTTGTCTGTGCCCGCAATGCGAGGCCTGGTGCCGCGCTGGAGTGCGCTGCGGTATGAAGGCTACGATCAGTTCGGCACACGAATTTCACGTGACGTAGATGGCTTCCATGCCCGCGTCGTGCAACATGAGTGCGATCATCTAAATGGCATTTTGTATCCCATGCGCATACGCGACCTGACACAATTTGGTTTTACTGAAGTCTTGTTTCCGGAGCTTGATCCTAACGACGACGATTGAGTCATTGATTTCAAAACAAAAAGGCAAGAATTTCAATTCTTGCCTTTTTGTTTTTTGAAGAGTGCGAATTAGAATTGCTCATCTTCCCGGAGGTAGCGCCATTGCCCCTCCGGTAATTTACCCAGCTTGATCTTGCCTATGCGAACGCGCTTCAGGCCTATCACTTTCAATCCTACCATGTCGCACATACGTCTGATCTGGCGCTTCTTGCCTTCGCGCAGAATAAAATTCAACTGATCTTCATTTTGCCAGGTGACTTTGGCAGGCAAGAGTTTTTTGCCATCGAGTGACAGACCATGATTCAGGCGACGTAAATCTGCATCTGGCAATCGGCCAGGCTTGCTGTATTGCACGCGTACCAGATATTCCTTTTCCACCACGGTGGTTTCACCTATCAGGTGCTTGGCGATACGGCCATCCTGGGTTAATACCAGCAAGCCAACGGAGTCAATGTCCAGCCGGCCAGCAGGCACGAGGCTGCGTAATTGGGTAGGGTGGAACTGGGTATCGACCTCATCTTCCGTCCAGCGGTTCTCTGGCTTGATCAGGGCGATCGCAGGTGTATAGCCATCTTCAGCCTGACCACTGACGAAACCGACAGGCTTGTTGATGAGGACCGTGACGCGTTTCGATTGCTCTGCTGCAGCCTGTCTTTCCACCGTCACCTTCTGATGAGGCAATACCTTGCTGCCCAGCTCTGAGATGACATTGCCATCTACCCTAACCCAGCCGCGCGCGATCCATTCATCAGCCTCGCGGCGGGAGCAAAGGCCAAGTTCGGACATGCGTTTGGAGAGTCTTACAAGTTCAGTCATGATGCTTTTAGAGTAGTCTCGCCTGAGTCTGGTTGTGGATCAGGCGAGGGTGTTGATTATTCGGTTGCAATATTGCGTTGGCAGCATTTAAATTCTGAGTGCATCCAGCAAGTCGGTTTCAAACTGTATCTGGCTTCGTGCACCTTGCAAGGCCTGGCCATCGACGATGAAAACGTCTTCTACCCTTTCGCCCAGGGTCATGATCTTTGCTGTATGCAAATTGATTTTGTATTTTGTCAGGATATTTGCCACTGCATAGAGCAAGCCATTTCTGTCATTCGCAGAGATGGACAGCAAATAATACTGGCCACGGTCATCCGGCCGCAAATCGACTGTAGGCACGATAGGGAAGGTGCGTGACATACGCGACAGGCGCCCACGGTTAGGTGGGGAAAGCGGCGTCTGGCGCGTCAGTATCTCTGTCAGTTCGTGCTCAATCAAATTGATGATGTCACGATAATTATTCGCAAAAGCCGGCTCTATGACCAGGAAAGTATCAAGAGCATAGCCGTTTTTGCTGGTATGAATTTTTGCATCAAGAATGCCAAAATTCTTGCCGTCAAAATAATTGCAGATACGCGCAAACAGGTCGGGCTGATCTTTGACGTAGACCGTGATCTGCAAGCCCTCTCCTATAGGTGAGAGGCGGCATTTCACCACAGGTGTCTGGCTATCGATACGATCATGCAGGGCGCGTGTTTGCCAGGCGATATCTGATGCATCATGGCGCAGGAAATAGGCGACATCCAGTTGTTGCCAGAATTTTTCATGCGCGTCAGGTGCCAGCCCGTACAGACGCAAGGCTTTCAGCGCATCTTCCTGACGATTTTTTAATTCCCTGTCCTTGCTCGGCGCCTCTCCACCCAGTACCCGTAAAGCCATCCGGTACAGGTCTTCCAGCAGTTTGCCTTTCCACGCATTCCAGACCTTGGGGCTGGTGCCACGTATGTCGGATACAGTCAGCAAATACAGCGCCGTCAGGTGGCGTTCATCCTTGACGATGTTGGCAAAATTTTGTATCACGTCCGGGTCAGACAAGTCCTGCTTTTGCGCCACATGCGACATGGTCAGGTGATTCTGTACCAGGAAAATAATCAGCTCGGTATTGGCTTTGCTGAGCCCATGGTCATAGCAGAATTTTTTTGCGTCAGCCATGCCAAGGATGGAGTGGTCGCCGCCACGGCCCTTGGCAATATCATGGAACAAGGCTGCGATGTACAAAACCCATGGCTGATTGAAATTTGCCATCAACTGGCTGCAAAACGGGTATTCGTGTGCGTGCTCAGGCATGGTGAAGCGACGCAAATTGCGCACTACCATGAGGATGTGCTGATCTACCGTATAGGCATGAAACAAATCGTGCTGCATCTGACCGATGATGCGGCGGAAATTAGGCAGATAACGCCCCAGGATACTCATCTGATTCATTCGCCGCAGAGCATGGGTAATCCCTTGCGGTGACTGCAGAATTTGCAGGAACAATGAGCGATTGAAGATATCGTGGCGGAATTCTGCATCGATCAACAGTCGTGCATGCCATAGCGCACGCAAGGTCCTCGCCGTCATGCCTTTGAGCTCCCCATGTCTGGCCATTGCCAAAAATACTTCCAGTATGGTCGATGGGTTGGCTTCAAAGGTATCGTCCCTGGCAATGTCGATGAAGCCATTTACTTCATTGAAATGCTCATTGATGGGACGTGGCACAGAGGGTTGCGGAAACAATACGGCTTCTATGTTTTGCAGCAACACAGTATTTAGCTGCGTAACTGCCTTGGCTGCCCAGTAATAGCGCTGCATCAAGTGCTCGCTGGCACGCCTTGACTCTGTTGTCTTGAACCCAAATGTTTCTGCTATTGCTGTCTGCACGTCGAAAATCAAACGGTCTTCACGGCGTCCTGCGTAAATATGCAGCCTTATGCGTATATCCTTGAAGGCGCGCTCATTGCGCTTTAACTGACGCGCCTCGACATCGGTGATTAGGCCGCGCTCTGCCAGTTCACGCCAGGAGTTACCCAAACTGGCGGCCTTAGCCACCCAGAGTATGACTTGCAAGTCCCTGAGTCCACCCGGGCTCTCTTTGCAATTCGGCTCCAGACTATACGGTGTGTCTTCGTATTTGACATGGCGCTGTTGTAGTTCCAGCAATTTTTCCTGGAAGAACTTTTGTGGATGCAGTGCTTCCGTATAGCGTTGCTGCATTTCCTTGAATAATTTACGGCTGCCGGTAACCAGGCGTGCTTCCAGCAGGCTGGTTTGCACGGTGATGTCAGCTGCAGATTCCTGCAGGCATTCATCAATGGTACGTATGCTGTGACCAATATCCAGGCCTATGTCCCAGAACAGCTGCACCAGTTTTTCCAGCTTCTCTCGCAAGGCGGCGTCCGGCCTTTCCTGCAATAGTATCAACACATCAACGTCAGAGTAGGGGAAAAGCTCACCACGTCCGTAGCCACCTACAGCGACCAGCGCCGCCTCTTTCGGAAACTCAAAGTGACGCCAGATTTTGCTGAGTTGCTGATCGACATTGCGGCACAAATCATGCAGCAGTTGTTCTGCCTTATGATTTTCCTTGAACGCATTGATGACGATCAGTTGCGCTGATTTCAGTTCTTCCTTGAAAGAGAGTGCCGGTGTCTGCATTGTGGCCAGGGTCTTAATCGGGTTTGATATAAGTTTGATTTAAGCGAGTTTGATGAAGTCTGGAATAGGCGGGTAGCCTGCCGACAAAGTCAGTACTTCATAACCGGTTTCCGTCACCAGCACAGTATGCTCCCATTGCGCTGACAAACTGCGGTCCTTGGTCTTGATGGTCCAGCCATCCGGCATTTCCTTGATTTCGCGGCGGCCGACATTGACCATGGGCTCTACCGTAAAAATCATGCCGGGCAAAAGTTTTTCCATGGTGCCAGGTTTGCCGTAATGCATGACTTGCGGTGCTTCATGGAATATCTTGCCTATGCCATGGCCGCAAAACTCGCGCACTATGCTGTAGCCAGCTCTTTCGGCATGCTGCTGTATGACGTATCCGATATCACCCAGATGTGCACCTGGTTTGATCTTGTCTATACCCAGCCACATACATTCATAGGTGATTTCGCTGAGACGTTTGGCCATGATCTTGGGTTCGCCAATCAGGAACATGCGGCTGGTATCGCCATGGTAGCCATCTTTGATGACGGTAATATCAAGATTGACGGAGTCTCCATCCTTGAGAACCTTGTCGCCCGGTATGCCGTGGCAAATAACGTCGTTGACTGATGTGCAAATGGCTTTAGGGTAAGGCGTATAGCCTGGCGGGCAATAATTCAGCGGGGCAGGGATGGTGCCTTGTACATTAGTCATGAATTCGTGACATAAGCGGTCTAGTTCACCAGTTGTCACGCCAATTTTAACGAAAGGCGTGATGTAATCGAGAACTTCCGAAGCCAGTTTGCCAGCGATGCGCATGCCGGCGATATCTTCCGGCGTTTTGATAGTAATAGCTTCCATACGTTTTCTTGTCGTTGACCAGGATTTGCGTAACAAGCAGATGGCGTGACCACTACGTATGTCTGGCCGGGTCAGGTTTGCTTGTCCGCTAAAATCTTGGTTTGAGTAAAATTGCGAAAGTGTTGCAGAACCGGAATTATAGTCTATGAAGGGCGCTGCCGTATCGGCCTGACATGCTTGCTATACCATGTGGCTGAAGACAGGACTTGAGGGAAATGCGATTTTCATAGTAGAATAGATGGTTAGCTTGTGGATGTATAGAAATGCGATACTTGCTAATTAATATTTTATCAATCGAATCCGGTCGAAAAGGGTGTCTTGTAGCGTTTAAATTAATAGTAAATATTAATTCGCTCAGATCACTGGCTGGATTCAAGACCTAACCCTGGAGTTATTATGTCTGTAACAATGCGTGAAATGCTTGAAGCTGGTGTGCACTTTGGTCACCAAACCCGTTTTTGGAATCCAAAAATGGCACCGTACATCTTCGGCCATCGCAACAAGATTCATATCGTTAACCTGGAAAAAACACTGGCAATGTACCAGGACGCGATGAAGTACATCCGTCAATTGTCCTCCAATCGCGGCACAGTGTTGATGGTTGGTACTAAGCGTCAATCCCGTGACATCATCGCGGCAGAAGCACAACGTGCTGGCATGCCTTTCGTTGATCAACGCTGGTTGGGTGGTATGTTGACTAACTTTAAAACAGTCAAAACATCCATCAAACGCCTGAAAGACATGGAAGCTTCCATTGAAGACGGCTCTGTTGAGAAACTGTCCAAAAAAGAAGCCCTGATGTTCCAGCGCGAAATGATCAAGCTGCAAAAATCCATCGGTGGTATCAAGGATATGGGCGGCGTTCCTGATGCAATTTTCGTGGTCGATGTTGGCTACCACAAAGGTGCAATCACTGAAGCAGCGAAGCTGGGTATCCCGGTTATCGGCGTGGTTGATACTAACCACTCCCCAGAAGGTGTTGCATACATCATCCCAGGTAATGATGACTCCTCCAAAGCAATCGCTTTGTATGCTCGCGGTGTTGCCGATTCCATCCTGGAAGGCCGTGCAAACGCAGTAAACGAAGTTTTGGAAGCTGTTAAACCAGGTTCTGATGAGTTTGTAGAAGTAGAACAAGCTTAATTGCCTGTTTTGGCACATAGTTTCAAGCTGCCAGTGGCGGCTTGAAACAAAAAATGGGGCAACAGTCGTTCGCCCTTTTTTTTAAACAAAATTTGATATCGGTGTTTTTTAAACACCTTTGAACTAGGAGAATGACATGGCGGCAATTACAGCAGCGATGGTAGGTGCACTACGCGCAAAGACAGATGCGCCAATGATGGTGTGTAAAAAAGCGCTGACAGAAGCAGAAGGCGATATGGACCGTGCGGAAGAAATTCTGCGTGTGAAACTGGGTACTAAAGCAAGTGGCGCAGCTACTCGTATTACGGCAGAAGGTGTCGTTGCTTCTTACATCGCTGGTAACATTGGTTCCCTGATCGAAGTTAACTGCGAAACAGACTTCGTGACCAAGAATGATGATTTCCTGGCGCTGGCAAATACTTGTGCAAAACTGATTGTTGAGCACAATCCTGCTGATATCGCAGCCTTGGGTGCACTGCCACTGGACGGTAAAACAGTTGAAGAAGTGCGTTTGGCACTGGTTGGTAAAATCGGCGAAAACATGTCTTTCCGTCGTTTTGTCCGCTTTGACACAACTGCCAAGCTGGTTTCTTACCTGCATGGCACACGTATCGGCGTGGTTGTTGAATTTGATGGTGCTGATGAACAAGTTGGCAAAGACGTAGCGATGCATATCGCTGCGATGAAACCAGTGTCTTTGTCTTCAGAGCAAGTTCCTGCTGAATTGATCGAAAAAGAGCGCTCTATCGCAGCGCAAAAAGCAGCGGAATCCGGCAAGCCTGCGGAAATCGTAGCTAAAATGGTTGAAGGTTCCGTACAGAAATACCTGAAAGAAGTTTCTTTGCTGGATCAAACATTCGTTAAGAATGACAAGCAAACAGTTGAGCAAATGTTGAAATCTGCTAATACAACTGTCAAAGCGTTCACCATGTTTGTTGTTGGTGAAGGTATTGAGAAGAAGCAAGATGACTTCGCCGCAGAAGTGGCCGCTCAAGTGGCTGCAGCAAAACAAGCGTAATTGGCGAAATAAAAAAACGGGCCGAAAGGCCCGTTTTTTTAAATCCAGCGATTGTAAGTATTTGTGTCTGAGCATCAAATTTATGTATTCAGGTGTAAATATGAGCGTGTTATGAGTGTGTTATGGGCGAGTGGTGCTCCATTTGCTTTGTGTATTGCCTGACCGGGCTAGTTTACAAATCAAATGGTTATTGAAGTGCCTTACCCAGGCTACTTCATCCAGTACGCATTTCTTTTAAACTATTTAAACTACCAGAAGGAGTCCTATCATGACAAAACCTGCTTACAAGCGTGTGCTCTTGAAGCTCTCTGGCGAAGCCCTGATGGGCGATGATCCGTTTGGCATTAACCGTGCAACGATAGAGCGCATGGTGGCCGATGTGGCCGAAGTATCAAGGATGGGTGTAGAGTTGGCCATCGTTATCGGTGGCGGCAATATTTTCCGTGGCGTTGCGCCTGGTGCGCAAGGCATGGACAGGGCAACTGCAGACTACATGGGTATGCTGGCGACAGTCATGAATGCCCTGGCTTTGTCTGATGCCATGCGCCAGGTCGGCCTGACTTCCCGCGTCATGTCAGCTATCGCCATTGACCAGGTCGTTGAGCCTTATGTACGCCCAAAAGCCTTGCAATACCTGGAAGAAGGTAAAGTCATTGTATTTGCTGCAGGTACAGGCAATCCTTTCTTTACTACCGACACTGCAGCTGCTTTGCGTGGTTCGGAAATTGGTGCTGAAATCGTCTTGAAGGCAACCAAGGTTGATGGTGTCTATACAGCAGACCCTAAAAAAGATCCTGCAGCAACACGCTATACGACGATTTCTTTTGATGAGGCTATTGCCCGTCACCTGCAAGTCATGGATGCTACTGCCTTTGCACTTTGCCGCGATCAGAAACTGCCGATCAAGGTATTTTCCATTATTAAACCGGGTGCATTGAAGAATGTCATTCTGGGGGGAGACGAAGGCACCTTAGTGCACGTATAATCCTGCACTTCGGATTGTTTCATATTAATTCGGCAAGGAGTGCGGCCACAGCCGTCGCTCGTGCCCAGATGTACAGGAGAGCGCGATGAGCGTAGCAGATATCAAGAAAAGTTCTGACCAGCGTATGCAAAAGTCTATTGAGACTTTGAAGGCTGATTTGTCTAAAGTACGCACTGGCCGTGCCCATACCGGCATCTTGGATCATGTCCAGGTTGATTATTACGGTACACCCACTCATATTACGCAGGTTGCCAATGTGACTTTGATCGATGCGCGCACGATTGGTGTGCAGCCTTGGGAAAAGAAAATGTTGAATGCAATTGAGAAAGCGATTCGTGATGCTGATCTTGGCTTGAATCCATCCTCGCAGGGCGAGCTGATACGCGTGCCAACACCACCGCTGACTGAAGAGCGCCGTAAGGAAATGGTCAAGCTGGTTAAAACTGAAGGCGAAAGTGCCAAAATCGCTATCCGCAATATTCGCCGCGACTCCAATGAGTCTCTGAAGAAATTGTTGAAAGAGAAAGAATGCTCTGAAGATGATGAGCGCCGTGCACAGGATGATATTCAGAAGTTGACAGACAAGTTTGTTGCTGAAGTCGATAAGCTGCTGGCAGACAAAGAAAAAGAAGTGTTGACAGTTTAGTCGTCGCCCGCGTATCAACACATTCTGGATTTACATGACCCATACAAGTTCCACCAAGGAAATTCCGGCAGTTGGCGCAATTCCTAAACATATCGCAATTATTATGGACGGCAATGGGCGCTGGGCAACCAAGCGCTTTTTGCCGCGTGTCGCAGGGCATGTGAAGGGCGTCGAGGCGGTCAGGGGTATCGTTGAAGCCTGTGCCCGCCGCGGTGTTTCTTACCTGACTTTTTTTGCCTTCAGTTCAGAAAACTGGCGCAGGCCAGCTGAAGAGGTTTCGTTATTGATGCGTTTGTTTGTGACCGCTCTTGAAAAAGAAGTAGCGAAAATGCACGCCAATAATATACGTCTGAAAGTGGTCGGTGACCTCACTCGTTTTGACCCGCAATTGCAGAAAATGATAGCCGCTGCAGAGGAAAAAACCGCCAATAATCAGGGATTGACTGTAACGGTCTGTGCCAATTACGGTGGCCGCTGGGATATCATGCAGGCCATGAATCGCCTGCAAAAAGAGCGGGTAGCTGCAGGGCAGGCTGATCAGGAAATAACAGAAGACCAGCTTGCTGCGTATTTGTCGATGGCCTATGCACCTGAGCCGGATTTGTTTATCCGTACCGGTGGTGAAACACGCATTTCCAATTTTCTGCTTTGGCAATTGGCGTATAGTGAGTTGTATTTCACAGACACGTTCTGGCCTGATTTTGATGCAGCCTCTCTGGACTTATCCATTTCATCTTATCAAAACCGCGAACGTCGCTTTGGACGCACCAGTGCCCAGGTGTCTGAACAATCTGCCCAGCAAGAAAGCAAGTAATGCTTAAAACCCGTGTCCTGACTGCTCTGGTTCTGCTGGCTATTTTGTTGCCAGTACTGTATTCGGCCAATTTTTATGCTTTCTCAGTATTGGCAGTTGCTTTTTTTGCTGCCGCCATGTGGGAATGCCAGCGCCTGTTCAAAAAACCTGGGCCCATCATCATGGCTGCGCTGTGGGTTGGCCTGTTGGTGTATTGCTTATTCCATCTGGCAGATTTTTCTCACCCCTTGCTGTTTGCGCTGAGCACGGCGTTCTGGGCTTTAAGATTGGTTCCCACGCTGGCCAGAGGCTTGCCGGAAACGCATAATTTCTCCAGTGGCATGCTGAGTACTTTGTATGGCATCAGTATTTTTGCCTGCTTCATCGCGATTGCGGTGTTCTTTCAGCGATCACCGATGTATCTGTTTTCTGTTATGGCCATCGTCTGGATTGCTGATATTGGGGCCTATTTTTCTGGTAAAACTTTTGGCAAGCGCAAACTCGCTCCCACAATTTCTCCGGGCAAATCGTGGGAAGGTGCTATCGGTGGTTGGGTCTGCGTATTGCTATTGGCGGCAGCGACAAGCTTTATCCCTGCTTTGGAAAATACTTTCACTGCGCAATTAGTTGCCAGAAAAGGCTGGCTTATCTTTATTGGTGCCATGACTTTGATTACTGCGGCCAGCGTAGTGGGCGATCTGTTTGAATCTTCATTGAAACGCCGCGTCGGTATGAAAGACAGTAGCAACCTCTTGCCCGGGCACGGTGGTGTACTCGACAGGATAGATGCGCTGATACCAGTGCTTCCCCTCGCAGCTCTGGTCGATTTGTGGCGATAAAATACATGCAGAAAAAACAGCAGCTTTGCATATTAGGTTCTACCGGCTCCATAGGCGTATCGACTTTGGATGTGGTCGCACGTCATCCTGAGCGCTATGGTGTTTTTGCTTTGACTGCACATACCCAGGTAAAAAAACTGGCTGAGCAATGCGCGCAGTTTTTACCTCAGATTGCAGTGGTTGGCACTGCGAAGGCTGCTGATGAGCTGGCGATTCTGTTAAAAGAATTAAATTTGCCTCACATCCAGATATTGTCTGGCCCAGAGGCCTTGTGTGCCGTCGCCAGCGCTAGTGAATGTGATAGCGTGATGGCAGCCATTGTTGGTGCTGCCGGTTTGCCTGCGTCTTTGGCTGCTGCAAAAGCAGGTAAAAAAGTCTTGCTGGCCAACAAAGAAGCACTGGTCATGTCTGGCCAGCTGTTTATTGATGCCATTAAAGACAGTGATGCTGCTTTACTGCCTATTGACAGCGAGCACAACGCCATTTTTCAATGCTTGCCCGGCAACTATAACCGTCAACCCGGCCAGCATGGCATACACAAAATATTATTGACTGCCTCTGGTGGCCCCTTCCTGAACCGGGATGTCAATACCCTGGATGATGTCACGCCTGAACAAGCCGTTGCTCACCCCAACTGGGTCATGGGTCGAAAAATCTCTGTCGATTCAGCGACGATGATGAACAAGGGACTTGAGGTCATCGAGGCGCACTGGCTGTTTGCTACGCCGGCAGAGCAGATTGAGGTGGTCATCCATCCACAAAGTGTGATTCATTCCATGGTGTCTTATATGGATGGGTCAGTGATAGCGCAAATGGGCAACCCTGACATGCGCATACCCATCGCTTACGGCATGGCCTATCCTGAGCGCATAGACTCGGGAGTCGCACCACTGGATCTGTTGAAGGTCGCCAGCCTGAACTTCATCAAACCAGATTTTCAGCGTTTCCCATGCTTGCAACTCGCCTATGACGCCTTGAAAGAGGGTAAGTCCGCTGCAACCATATTGAACGCAAGTAATGAAATTGCTGTCCAAGCGTTTTTGGACAAGAGGATAGGCTTTCGCATGATCAATCAGGTCATAGAGCACACGTTGAGCAAACTTGCTGCGAGCGAGACACCAGATCTGGAAAGCATACTCGCCTGCGATGCTGAAGCACGCAGGGTTGCAGAGGCGATGATCTCCTTATGACCTGGCTACAAAACGCATTGGCCTTTCTGGTGACACTTGGCATACTGGTCACCATCCATGAATTTGGACACTATATTGTGGCCCGCTGGTGTGGCGTTAAAGTTCTGCGTTTTTCCCTGGGAATGGGAAAGGTTATCTACTCCAGGCGCTTGGGTAAAGACCAGACTGAATGGGCTATCTCCCTGTTGCCGTTAGGTGGCTACGTTAAAATGCTGGACGCCCGTGAGATGGGGGCGGATAAAATAGCCCCAAATGAGCTGTCCCGCGAATTTTGCCAGCAATCTGTCTGGAAACGCATAGCTATCGTGGCTGCCGGTCCTATGGCCAATTTTTTATTGGCTATCTTCCTTTATACCGCCTTGTTTGTGCATGGTGTGCCAGAAGCGGTTTCCAAAATACGCGTGGCATCAGAATCCTCTATCGCTTATAAAGCGGGGTTGCGCTATGGTGATCTGGTTACTTCTATAAATGGTGAGCCAATACAAAGCTGGTCAGAGTTCCGCTGGAAAATGATGCAGGCCGGTGTTAGTAGGCGTAATCCGGTACTTGAAGTACAGCATACTAATACTGGCAATATTAGTGGTAACGCACCAATTTCAGTGGAAATCCCACTTCAACAACTGAGTTCAAGCGAAGTTGATACTGATATTTTGCAGCACCTTGGTTTGAATCTTGCTGGAAGTAATGACGTTATTCTTGAGGATTTCTTGCCAGATAGTCCAGCCAGGCAGGCAGGTTTGCAGGTTGGTGACCGTATTCTGGCGATAGGACAGAAACCCTTGCTTGATACAATAGATTTCCGGCAAATCGTCAACGCCAATCCTGATAAACCGTTGAAGTTGATGGTGCAAAGGAATGGCAGCAAATTTGAGGTGGAAGTCACGCCTGTCAGTCAGGAAGTAAGCGGACAGACAGTGGGGTTGATGAAGGTAAAATTGCAGCCCATGGTTCCAGAGATGACAGTAGTGCAGGCTAGCCTGCCACAGGCATTTATCAAGTCTGTTGAAAAAACCTGGGATACCAGTATCTTCAGCCTGAAAATGATGGGCAAAATGTTGACGGGTAGTGTTTCTCTGAAGCATATAACCGGACCTTTGACCATCGCTGATTATGCCGGTCAAACCTCCAGAACTGGCATGATTGTCTATCTAGGCTTCATTGCGGTGATTAGTATTAGCCTTGGCGTGATGAATTTACTACCAATACCCGTTTTGGATGGGGGGCATTTGTTGTATTATTCGCTGGAAGTTTTGACAGGGAAACCTTTGCAGGACCGTTATGTCGAAATGGGACAGCGTGCCGGATTTTTTTTGTTATTGACGATGATGGCAATAGCTTTTTTTAATGACATTGCCCGACTAATGTCATAATAGCTGGCTTGATGACAGAAACTCATTTTAGATAGCAATATTGAGAGTATTGAAAGAAATTTATACCCAATGAAATTACATATCGAGCAGTTCACTTTAGCCCATTTTCGTCGTCATGCTTTATCTCTGGCTGCATTGGCACTTTGCACCGGAAACGCATTGGCGATTGAGCCCTTCACCGTCAAGGACATACGTGTAGAAGGCTTGCAACGGACGGAGGCTGGTACTGTATTTAGCTATTTGCCTGTCAAAGTCGGTGAGCAATTTGATGACGCGAAAAGTACAACTGCGATCAAATCCCTGTATGCAACGGGTTTTTTCAAGGACGTTCAGATTGAAGTGCAGGACGGCGTATTGATCGTTTTGCTGGAAGAGCGTCCTACCATCGCTGGTGTGGAGTTCACTGGCACAAAGGAATTTGAAAAAGATGCACTCGTCAAGGCCTTGAAAGACATAGGCGTTGGTGAATCACGTATTTTCGATAAGGCAACAGTTGATCGTGCCGAACAAGAGCTCAAACGCCAATACCTGTCCAAGGGCTTGTATGGCATGCAAATCACGACCACCATCACGCCGATAGAGCGCAATCGTGTAAACGTTACATTTGCGGTGGATGAGGGCGAAGTAGCCAAGATCGCCCAGATTAATATCATCGGTAACAAAGATTTTTCTGACGGTGAAATCCGTGATCTGTTGACTTTGACGACACCAGGCTGGTTTACCTGGTATACCAAGGCAGATCAATATTCCAAGCAAAAACTGTCGGGTGATATCGAGACCTTGCGCTCGTTCTATCAAAACCGTGGTTATCTGGAAATGCAGATTTTATCGACGCAGATTTCCATTACACCGGACAAAAAAGACATTTACATCACCATCAATATTGATGAAGGCGATAAATATACTGTCTCCGATATCAAGCTTGAAGGCGATACTATGGGTAGGGAAGAGGAATTGGCCTCTTTGCTGCTGCTCAAAAAGGGCAATATTTATAATGCTGCCCGTCTGACTGAAAGCACCAAGCGTATTTCTGAACGCATGGGTAATTTTGGTTATGCATTTGCCAACGTGAATGCAAATCCCAACCTGAACAAGGAAAAGAAAGAAGTTGCTTTCACGATCTTTGTTGATCCGGGCAAGCGCGTTTATGTGCGCCGTATCAACCTGGCTGGGAACACCCGCACACGTGATGAAGTTATCCGCCGCGAATTCCGCCAGTTTGAAAGCTCATGGTATGACGGTGAGAAAATCAAAACATCACGGGACCGTGTAGAGCGTCTTGGTTATTTCAAAGATGTCACTATAGAAACACCTGAAGTACCAACCAGCGTTGATCAGGTTGATGTGAACCTGACTGTGACTGAAAAACCTACTGGTAACCTGATGTTTGGTGCTGGCTACTCCAGTGCCGAAAGATTAACGTTGACTGGCTCCATCCAGCAAGCCAACGCCTTTGGTAGTGGTGATACGATAGGCCTGGATATCAATACCAGCCGCCAAAACCGTACCATTGCGTTGTCCCACACCGATCCTTATTTCACGGACGATGGCGTTAGCCGCAATGTGGAAGCTTATATCCGTACAACGCGTCCGATTATCGGTAGTGTAGGCGACTATAAAATTCAGACTACCGGTGGCGCTTTGCGTTTCGGTGTACCATTCTCCGAGGTGGATACGGTGTTTTTTGGTCTCGGTTTTGAACGTACCAAGGTTGAAACTTACTATGGCAGCCCGTACCGTTACCTGAAATATGTTTCGGATTACGGTACTGGCTCAAAGGATACGGCGGCGATTGACTATGGTATTGGTGAAGCTGTAACTAATTCATTCCCATTGACTGCAGCCTGGCAAAGGGATAGTCGCGATAGCGTGTTGACGCCAACAATTGGTCGTTATCAGCGCGCCAATCTGGAACTGGCAGCAGTAGGCAGCTTTAAATATTATCGTGCAATTTATAATGCACAATTATTCCAGCCTGTTTATCGCTCCGTGGTTTTGGCATTGAATGGTGAAATTGATTATGGACATGGTCTGGGTGGTAAGCCTTATCCATTGTTTAAGAACTTCTATGCAGGTGGTATAGGCTCAGTACGTGGTTATGAACCATCTTCCTTGGGTACCAAAGATCCAAATGGTGATGCTCTTGGTGGCGCAACCCGTTTGCTGGCCAATGTGGAATTGCAGATTCCTTTCCCGGGTGCCGACAAATCTTTGCGCTGGTTCACTTTTGTGGATGGTGGTAATGTATTTGATGAGGGTCAAAAAATCCGGATGAAAGACTTACGTTTTTCTGCTGGTATAGGTATAAGCTGGATATCGCCGGTTGGCCCATTGAAGCTGAGTTTTGGTAAAGCTTTGAATGCCAAGGCAGACGACAAGAAGCAGACATTCCAGTTCCAGATGGGTACTGGTTTCTAATTGCTTATGTTTGGCTGTGTTTTGTTTTAGTACGTGTTACGGAGATTATTTTGAGTCAACATACTACCCCGACCAAATTGTTGCAACGCTTGATGGTTTGTGCGGCTTGCATTTTCAGCGTTGCTCAAGCTCAGGCGCAAGATACCAAAATAGCGATATTTGACTCTCAAAGAGTGATGCGCGAATCCGTTCCGGCAAAATCGGCTGAGGCTAAACTGAAAGTTGAATTTCAAAAGCGTGGTGAAGAACTGGAAAATCTGGCAAAGAAATTGAAGGCGACAGCTGAGAAGTATGAAAAAGATGCGCCTTTATTGTCAGAATCTGACCGTATTGTCCGTCAGCGTGAAATTACTGAGCTGGACCAGGCTTTCAAGCGCAAACAACGTTCTTATAATGAAGATGTGAGCCAGCGTCAGAATGAAGAAATTGCCTCATTGGTAGAACGTGCGCAAAAAGTGATCAAACAAATCGCCGAAGCAGAAAAAATTGATCTGGTCTTGCAAGATTCTGTTTATCACAGCGCCCGCATCGACATCACTGATAAAGTTCTCAAAGCACTCTCCAAATAATTCCTATGACCGCAAGCATTCGGCTGGGTGAATTGGTCGATCGCTTCGGTGGTCAATTGACTGGTTCACCAGATATCACTGTCACTGGCATTGCTCCTCTGGATGAGGCCAGTGAACAGCATATTACCTTTCTGTCCAATCCCAAGTTCCGTCACAAGGCAGCGGCTACCCAGGCTGCAGCATTGATTTTGACGCAAACCGATTTCGTGCAAATTGGCAAAGACTATGCTGGCATTTGTCTCATTGTCCCGCAACCTTATGTGTATTTTGCCCGTGCGGCGCAGTACTTTGCGTCACTCAATGCAATACCGGCAACAGTCGGCGTGCATCCTGCGGCATGGGTTAGTCCTCATGCGATCGTCGCTGCCACTGCCAGCATAGGGGCTAATGCCAGCATCGATGCTGAAGCAGTGATTGGTGAGCATGTTGTCATCAAGCCGGGTGTGGTGATTGGTCGTGGTGTTGTGATTGGTGATCATAGTCTGATTCATGCAAATGTCAGCATTTATGACTATTGTGTCCTGGGGCAGCGTTGCATTATCCATTCTGGTGCAGTAATAGGCGCTGATGGTTTTGGCTTTGCCAATGAAAAAGGCCAATGGGTAAAAATCCCGCAAACGGGCAGGGTGCTGATCGGTGATGACGTCGAAATCGGCGCAAACACCAGCATAGACCGCGGTGCTTTGGCTGATACCATCATAGAAGAAGGCGTCAAGCTGGATAACCAGATACAGATAGGCCATAACTGCCATATAGGCGCGCATACTGCCATGGCTGGCTGCGTAGGCGTGGCGGGTAGTGCCAAGATAGGCAAATATTGCACGTTCGGTGGCGCAGCCATGGTGTTGGGTCATCTGACCATCGTCGATAATGTGCATATTTCTTCTGCCAGCATGGTGTCGCGCTCCATACTTGAGTCGGGGCAATACACTGGCTTCTATCCCTTGGCGAAAAATGCTGATTGGGAAAAAACTGCTGCCATCGTGCGTAATCTATCGGGTATGCGCGAAAAAATGCGTTACCTCGAAAAAACAATGAAAACACTGACTGAAAAAGATCATGAATAGCCTGGACATTAATCAAATCAAAGAATACCTGCCACACCGCTATCCGATGTTGCTGGTCGATCGCGTATTGAGCTGGGAAAATGGCAAGACAATTACCGCCATCAAGAATGTCACGGCGAATGAAGAATTTTTTAACGGGCATTTCCCAAATAAACCTGTCATGCCCGGCGTATTGATGATAGAAGCGATGGCGCAGACTGCTGCCATACTCTCATTCCTGACCATGGGCCAAAAGCCGGATGAAAATACCATCGTGTATTTCCTTGGCATTGACGGCGCACGTTTTAAGCGCCCGGTTGAACCTGGTGACCAGTTGAAGATGGAAGTCGAAATCATCAAGGTTGCACGCGGTATCTGGAAATACAAGGCCAGGGCGACAGTCGATGGTCAATTGGCAGTAGAAGGCGAACTGATGTGCACCATGCGTACGAAAGATGAAGCCAAGGAGGGCTAGATAATGCATATCCATCCAAGCGCACTGATAGACCCAAAAGCCGAGCTGGATAGTACGGTTGAAGTGGGTGCCTATTCCATCATCGGCCCCAATGTGACGATAGCTGAGGGCACCAAGATAGGTCCGCATGTTGTCATTGAAGGGCATACGACAATAGGCCGTAACAATACCTTCTATCAGTTCTCTTCCATAGGTGCAGCACCGCAAGACAAGAAATATGCGGGCGAACCTACGCGTCTGGAAATTGGTGACAATAACGTCATTCGTGAATTTTGCACTTTCAATCTGGGCACGGTTCAGGACAACGGCGTTACCCGCTTGGGTAACGATAACTGGATCATGGCTTATGTACATCTGGCACATGACTGCCAGGTTGGCAACAACGTCATATTCGCCAATAACGCCGCTTTGGCTGGTCATGTGCATGTCGGTGACTGGGTGATACTGGGTGGTTTTACCAATGTTCACCAGTTCTGCAAGATAGGTGCACATGCAATGTGTGGCATGGGTACATCCTTATTGCAGGATGTGCCGCCGTTCGTTATGTTGAATGGCAATCCGGCTGCAGCCCATGGCATTAATGTCGAAGGTTTGAAGCGCCGTGGTTTTAGCCGTGAACAGATTGCAGCGATACGCCAGTCTTATAAACTGATCTATAAATCTGGCCTGACTCTGGAAGAAGCCAAGACAGCAATAGATGAACAGATTGCCTCGCTGGAAGCCGATGTAGCACTTCATGTACAGTCCATGCGCTATTTCCTGGATGCTGCGACACGTGGCATCGTCCGTTAAGCTGCTGTGACAACTCAAACTAATCGTCCCATTATTGCGATGGTTGCCGGAGAAACTTCCGGCGACATGCTGGCCAATCGTCTCCTTTCAGGCCTGCGTCCGGCTTTGCCTGATGCTCGTATGCACGGCATAGGTGGCCCGCGCATGGCTGAGCATGGCTTCATCAATGACTGGCCGATGGATAAACTATCCGTGCGCGGCTTGTTTGAAGTGCTGGCGCATTACCGTGAAATCAGCGGTATACGCAAGCAATTGCGTGAACAGTTATTGCTGGAAAAACCGGATGTCTTCATCGGTGTTGATGCGCCGGACTTTAATCTGGATCTGGAAATCCAGTTAAAGCGTGCTGGCATTCCTACCATGCATTACATCAGCCCATCGATCTGGGCCTGGCGTGGTGGGCGTATCAAAAAGATCGCTGAAGCAGTTTCCCACATGCTGGTAGTGTTTCCCTTTGAAGAAGAGATTTACCGCAAGGCTGGCATACCTGTGACTTATGTGGGCCATCCGCTGGCACAAGTCATTCCCATGGAAACTGACATGGCTGCCGCCAGGGATGAGCTGGGCCTCGACAAGAATGCCAGGGTGGTAACGATATTGCCGGGCAGTCGCATGTCCGAGATCAAATACAATACCGAAGCCTTTATCCAGACCGCCAAAATATTGTGTCAGCGTGACCCGCATTTGCAAATTGTCGTACCCATGGCTGGTGACAAGCAGCGCAGTTATTACATCAAGCTGGTGGTCGATGCCAAGCTCGATAACGTGCCAGTGCTGTTGATTGATGGCCGTTCACACACCGCCATTGCAGCGGCAAATGCGGTACTGGTTGCTTCAGGCACTGCATCACTGGAAGTGGCGCTGTTCAAAAAGCCTATGGTGATTGCCTACAAGATGATAGAAGCTTCATGGCAGATTTTGCGACACATGGGTTACCAGCCGTGGATAGGTTTGCCAAATATCCTCTCACGTGAATTCCTGGTGCCAGAATTTTTGCAATCAGCCGCCAGACCAGATGCAATGGCTGATGCATTATGGCAGCAGTTAAGTGACGAAGCCTTGCAGGAACGCCTGAAACAACGCTTCGTCGATATGCATCATTCCCTCTTGCGCGACACTGCCAACGTCTCGGCGCAAGCCGTATTACAATTGATCTCAGCATCCTGAGGCGGTTTGCTTCAGGTATCCACTGACCGATCATTGCATCAAATTTCTTTAAGAGTAGCAAGCATGTACGTTGATTCCCATTGTCATATCAATTTTCCCGAGTTGGCTGAGCGTTTGCCGGAGATATTGGGCAAGATGCAGGAAAATGGCGTAACCCATGCCTTATGCGTCTCAGTTGATCTGCCTGATTTTCCTCAAGTGCTGGCACTGGCTGAACAGTATCCGCACATCTATGCATCCGTAGGTGTACATCCTGATTATGAAGAAACAGAAGAGCCAAGCGCGGAGCAATTGGTCCAACTGGCAGAGCACGACAAAATCATCGCCATCGGTGAAACCGGCCTGGATTATTTTCGGCTGAAGGGTGACCTTGAATGGCAGCGTGAACGTTTCAGGCAGCATATACGTGCCTCGCGCATTTGCCGCAAACCACTGATTATTCATACTCGCGCAGCCTCTGAAGACACCATACGCATACTGAAAGAAGAGGGCGCAGGCACAGGGCAGGGTGGTGTGGCTGGTGTCATGCATTGCTTTACTGAGTCGCTGGAAGTTGCGCAGGCAGCAGTGGAGCTTGGGTTTTATATTTCATTCTCCGGCATCCTGACCTTTAAGAGTGCCAAAGATTTGCAGGCAGTAGCAAAAGCTTTGCCGTTGGACCGCATTTTAATAGAAACTGATTCACCTTATCTTGCACCAGCGCCACATCGCGGTAAAATGAATGAACCTGGTTTTGTGCGGCATGTGGGTGAATTTCTGGCAGATTTAAAAGGTATTTCTGTTAAAGAAGTGCAAGAGACCACGACCAGAAATTTCTTCCAACTGTTTCAATTTGCCCATTAAGGTCTGATATGCAAACAGCCCTGCCATCTGCATTGTTTTTATCAAGAAAATTTCATCTGCGTTGCCTGGCTTGTTTGTTATTGTGGCTATCTTGTACTTGTGCTTTTGCTGACGAACAGGAAGATTTGATTTTTGCTGTGCGCTTTGATCAGGTTGATAAGGTGAATGAATTATTGCAACGTGGTGTAAGTGTAAATATCACAGAAGCAATTCGTGGCGAAACCCTGTTAATGATTGCTTTGCGCGAAAATTCAAAAAAAGTTTTCCAATTCTTGCTTGATCGCAAAGATATCAAACTCGAAGCCAGGGCCAATAATGGCGACACTATTTTGATGTTGGCCAGCTATCTTGGAAATTTTCCCTTCGTTAAAGCAGTGGTCGATCATGATGCCGAGATCAATCAAGTTGGCTGGTGTGCCTTGCACTATGCTGCTGCTGGCGGCAATAAGGATATTGTTGCCTTGTTACTGGAAAAATCGGCCTATATAGACGCTGAATCCCCTAACAAAACCACCCCGTTGATGATGGCTGCCCGCACGGGTAAGCATCTTATCGTCAATCTTTTGCTGGAAGAGGGGGCGGACCCATTTCTCAAGAATGATCTGGGCTTAACCGCTCTTGATTTTGCGGTTGAAGTTGAGCAAAGAGAAATTGCTGCTGTTCTGAGAGAACGCATGCAGGCTACAAAAAAATAAGCTTTTTGCGTTGCAACATCTTGCTTGCAAAACAAAGTCTATGTTAAAGTTCGCGCATCTCATTTCCGGAGCACATCTGTGGACAGTTATAGTTGTCGATCATCACTCAACTTGGCAATGTAAGCACAGATTTTCTCTTGCTACCTTGCCATTTGGCGGGTAGTAGTCTTTCGCAGCAGTCATGCTGTCCTCTACTTTTACCCCTGTTTTAAATTTTGCGTGGCGCTGGCTATAGCCAGTATGCATGTGCGCAGCCGCGCAGTTCATCTTTGTCCAGACTTGATGTTTGTGACAGGAGGTATGCTATGTGCCGTTTTTTTGTTATCACTTCTTTTGATCTGAGGAGCATTCATGTTTGAATTGTTCCGTTTCCAGGCACGTGATGTCGTCACTGAAAGTAAGGGGCCAAATCGCTGGGATTGGGCTCTGCTTCCTCTGGTGTTGGCTGTATTGGGTATTTTTGCATTTGCCGCCATGCAGATGAGCCGTCCATTCGCTGTGGGCGAGGCTTTGCAGATCAGTCTTGATCCTGCCTATCTGCCTTACTATTTATTGCGCACCATTTTGCGCATGTTTACGGCATTGGCTTTTTCCCTTGTCTTCAGTCTGATATTTGCTGCTATCGCTGCCAAATATGCCGCTGCTGAAAAAGTAATGATACCGGCGCTGGATATTTTGCAATCTGTGCCTATTCTCGGTTTTCAAGCGATTGCGATTGCCCCTTTTATTGCCTTGTTCCCTGGTAATTTGCTGGGCGTGGAATGTGCTGCCATTTTTGCGATTTTCACTTCCCAGGCATGGAATATGGCATTCAGCCTGTATCAGTCCATACGCAATGTGCCACCTGAATTGAAAGAAGCGGCGCAGATATTCAGGCTGTCTGGTTGGCAGCGGTTCTGGCGTCTGGAATTGCCATTCGCCATGCCAGGCTTGCTCTGGAATATGATGATGTCCATGTCCGGCGGCTGGTTTTTCCTGGTCGCGGCAGAAGCTATTTCTGTAGCTGGACAAGACATTAAATTGCCGGGTATAGGTTCGTATATTGCGGTAGCGATTGAAGCCAGGGATGGCATGGCCATCACTTGGGCGATTGCTGCCATGCTGATTGGCATTTTGCTGTACGACCAATTGTTTTTTCGTCCCTTGCTGGCCTGGGCGGACAAGTTTCGCTTTGAAGAGACCCAGGGGGACACTGCGCAGCAATCATGGTTGCTGGACTGGATGCGCAGCAGCCGTTTGTTCCGCGCCTGGATAGCCAGGTTCTGGCTTTTTCTTGGGCGTGGCTTGTCATGGTTTAGCGTGCAAGGTGATGGTACTACCGTGCAGGCAAATCAGCGTTTCAACCATCCTGCCTGGCCTAAAGTCCTGGATGCAGTTTTGTTGCTGGCATCTGTTTTTGCCATGTACAGCCTGTTTATTTTCATACACAGTGTGGTGGGCTGGGCTGAAGTGGCGCATGTGCTGGGCTTGGGCTTGATTACCCTGGTGCGTGTCATGTTGTTGATTGCCCTCGCTTCATTGTTCTGGGTGCCGGTGGCAGTCTGGATAGGTTTGCGCCCACAGTATTCGCAAAAAGTGCAGGCAATGGCGCAGTTTTTGGCAGCATTCCCTGTCAATCTGATGTTCCCCCTGGTGGTGTTTGCCATGGTGACTTTCAACCTGACACCAAATATCTGGCTCAGCCCTTTGATGGTGTTTGGTACGCAGTGGTACATCCTGTTTAATGTCGTGGCTGGTGCTGCCACCATCCCCAATGAACTGCGGTTGGCAGCAGACAACCTGGGGTTGAAAGGCTGGCTGAAGTGGAAGCGCGTATATTTGCCTGCTGTTTTCCCCAGCTATATCACAGGCGCAATCACAGCCAGTGGTGGCTCATGGAATGCCAGTATCGTGGCTGAATATGTCACCTGGGGTAAAACCACACTAGTGGCCGATGGCCTGGGTAGCTATATCAAGCAAATGACGGAGACGGGGGACTTTCACCGCATTGCTTTGGGCATAGGCGTGATGTGCATATTCGTCATGCTGCTGAACCGTTTTTTCTGGCGCAAATTGTATTTGCTGGCCGAAGACCATCTGCGTTGAGCCAGTGAGCTTACGCCTGGATTATTCATCAAGGAATTCAAGATGACTCAAAATTTATTACTCGATCTGAATCAAGTTGCCAAATCCTTTAAAGCAGCAGATGGTAAATCGCGCCTGATACTGGACAAGGTTGATTTCCAGCTCAAAGATGGCGAAATCGTCGCCTTGTTAGGTAAATCCGGTTCCGGCAAATCCACCTTATTGCGCATCATGGCTGGTCTGATACCAGCAGATGCAGGCAAGGTGGCTTATCGTGACAAGGCAATTGGCGGGCCAGTGGCAGGCATCGCCATGGTGTTCCAGTCATTTGCCTTATTCCCATGGCTGACCGTGCAACAGAATGTAGAACTCGGGCTTGAGGCCCAAGGTGTGCCGGCAGCAGAGCGAGAACAAAGAGCCGATGCAGTTCTCGAATTGATAGGCCTGGCTGGCTTTGGCGGTGCCTTGCCACGTGAGCTTTCTGGCGGCATGAAACAGCGTGTGGGTATAGCCAGGGCACTGGTCACCAATCCAGACGTGCTGCTCATGGATGAAGCTTTCTCTGCACTGGATGTGCTGACAGGTGAAACCCTGCGTAATGACATGCTTGAATTGTGGGAAGAAGACCGGATATCCACCAAGGGCATACTCATCGTTTCTCATAATATTGAAGAAGCCGTCATGATGGCGGATCGCATCATTATTTTATCCAGCGATCCGGGCTCAGTCAGATGTGAAATCAAAATAGATTTACCCAGACCGCGTGATGTCGATTCGCTTGAAGTTCGCGCCCTGATTGATGAAGTGTATGGTTTGATGACCATGCGCGCCACTCATGAGGCAGCCGCTGATACGCCAAATGCCCGCCACATGGGATATCGTTTACCCGAGACGGACGTCAGCCGTATCGAAGGTATTCTTGATTTGCTGGCAGAAGCCCCATTCAATGGCCGTGCCGACTTGCCGCAACTGGCAGAAGAAGCTGAATTGTCGGATGAAGAATTATTCCCGACCTATGAAGCCCTGAGCCTGTTGGGTTTTGCCGTGCTGGAAAAAGGCGACATCATGCTGACGCCACTGGGTAAAAAATATGTAGAGGTAGAGCAGGCGCAAAAGCAGGAATTGTTTGGCCAGCAATTGCTGACGCATGTTCCATTGGCAGCACATATACGCCGCAATCTGGAGTCGGAAACAAGTGGCAGCCTCTCTGAGCAACCACTGATAGATTTGCTGGAAGAGTTTTTGAAATCTGATGAAGCAAAACGCGTACTAGAAGTTGCTATTGAATGGGGGCGCTATGGCGAGGTCTATGAATATGATTATCATACTGGTCGCCTGACTTTGCCTGAGGATAATCAAGAGTAATTATTGCGTCTTTGCAGGGCAGGGGGAAGCTTAGCAAAAATTCCTGCTACCTACTTCCAATTGTCCCAGAAGATGCGACATATCCACCAGGCGTTTGGCAACCAGATGCCTGACTTCGGCTTCGCATTGCCAGATGCCATATACGCCAAGCAGTGGTGCGCTCAAGACTTCACTACGCTGTTTTTCCAGCACATTTGGCCAGATAATCACATTCACTGGGCCGGTTTCATCTTCTATGGTGATAAAGATGACGCCATTGGCCGTCTGTGGTCTTTGCCTTACCGTGACCAGACCGCAGCCGCGCGCAAATTGCCCTTGCTGAAAGGTATTCAGCATTTCCGCAGGTAAGAAACGTTTGGCCAGCAATTGCGGTCTTAACAAAGCCAGGGGATGACGCTGCAGACTGAATCCGGTCGCATGATAGTCGCTATAAATTTCCTGTGCTTCTGAAGGCGCTTTCAGTTGCGGCACTTGCTCCTGCATGCTGGTAACACGCAACAAATCCTTGTCCGGCATTGCACCTACTGCCTGCCACAGTGCCTGCCTTCTATGTCCGGCCAGGCTTGACAATGCATTACCTGCAGCCAGTACATGCAAATCATGTTGACTCAATTGTGCGCGTTTTGCCAGATCATGCACATCAACAAAGGCCTGTTCCTGACGTGCCTGCATGATGCGCAAGGCAGCACTTTCAGACATGCCATATAACAAAGAAAACCCCATGCGCACGGTGGGTTGCAGGGTTTCGGTAAATCTATTGAGTTTCATCTCTGTCTCAAGTGATGAATCCCAATCGCTACAGGTCACATCGATGGCACTGACTTGCACATCATGGCGACGCGCATCCTGTATCAATTGCGAAGGCGAATAAAATCCTAATGGCTGAGAATTCAAGAGCGAGCATAAAAACACCGCAGGTTCATGGCGTTTGATCCAGCTACTAAAATACGCAAGGATGGCAAAGCTGGCTGAATGGCTTTCGGGAAATCCATAATCACCGAACCCCTTCATTTGCTCGTAGATTCCTTGAGCAAATTTGCGTTCATAACCATTCTTGACCATGGTTTCTACTATCCTGGTTTCATAGCCTTCCAGACCACCTTTGCGCTTCCAGGCAGCCATTGCGCGGCGCAAGCCATCTGCCTCTCCTGCTGTAAAGTCTGCTGCATGCATGGCGATCTGCATGACCTGTTCCTGAAAAATGGGTATCCCGAGCGTGCGTTGCAGCGCTGCCCGCATGCCTGGATTTTCATGTATTTCTACAGGCTGCTTACCCTGCCGTCTTTGTAAATAAGGGTGCACCATGCCGCCTTGTATAGGGCCGGGCCGCACAATGGCAATTTGTATTACCAGATCATAAAATTCTCTGGGTCTCAAGCGTGGCAACATACTCATCTGCGCCCGCGATTCTATCTGGAACACACCTATGGTATCTGCTTTGCAGATCATGTCGTACGTCAGAGGATCTTCACGTGGCACATCCTGCATGCACTTAGGTTTGCCTGGCAAGGTGGCCATCAAGTCAAAAGCCCGTCGCAATGCCGACAGCATGCCAAGGGCTAGCACATCAACTTTGAGCAAGCCCAGGGATTCAAGGTCATCCTTATCCCATTGAATCACGTTGCGCTTTTCCATCGCTGCATTTTCTATCGGCACCAGCCTGGATAATTTACCGCGTGCGATGACAAAGCCTCCGCTATGCTGGGATAGATGACGTGGGAAGCGCAGTAATTTCCCTGTCAACAATGCCCATTGCTGGGCGATAGGGGAATTGGTGTCCAGGCCGCATTCAGTGAATCGCTTGAATAACTCTTGTTTGCTATCAAACCAGCGATGCGATTTGGCCACGGCATCGACTATCGCCAGGTCTATGCCCAAGGCTTTTCCGACATCACGCAGGGCGCCGCGCGGGTGGTAAGTGTGCACAGCAGCAGCCAGCGCAGCGCGGTCACGACCATATTTTTCGTAGATATACTGCATGACTTCTTCGCGGCGTTGATGTTCAAAATCGACATCGATGTCGGGGGGCTCACCTCTTTCCTTGGACAAGAATCGTTCAAATAACAGGGTATGTGTTTCTGGATTGACTTCGGTGATATGCAGGCAATAGCAGACGACAGAATTGGCTGCAGAGCCGCGTCCCTGGCAGAGTATTTCCTTTTGCCTGGCAAAATTAACGATATCAAACACCGTCAAAAAATAAGGTTCATAAGCCAAATCATTAATCAGGTGCAGCTCATGTTCTATTTTGTTTTTTACAGATGATGGCAAACCTTGCGGATAGCGTAGATCAGCTCCTTTATAGACCTGAAGCTTTAAATAACTGGCAGGCGTATATCCTTTGGGTACCAATTCGTGCGGATACTCATAGCGCAATTCATTCAATGAAAAGCTGCACTGGTCTGCGATTTTCACTGTTTCGGCCAGAGTATGCAGCGGATAAATCGTCGCTAACCTTAAACGCGAACGCAGGTGCTGCTCTGCATTCATCGCCAGCGTGTAACCACATTCAGTGATGGGCTGGCACAGGCGTATGGCAGTCATCGTGTCCTGCAAGGGCTTGCGGGACCTGACATGCATAGTGACCTGGCCTATGGCAACGACGGGTAATTGCACAACTTCAGCTGCCGCATCAACTTGCTGTTTTTGATATTCATCTGCAATTTGCATCAGTAAATTCAAACCTATCCAGGCGCGACCTGGGAAGTTTTGCTTCAACCATTTCGCTTGTTTCAGTAGTAGTTCGCTTTCTGCAGGGTAGGTTGGCACCAGTATCAACAGGCAATCTGGCAAGCCAGACAAATGTTCCAAACCTGGCGGTGGTGTGACGAAATCTTTGGGCGTCAATAAGTAACTACCCTTGGTCGCCCGGCATCTGCCAAGAGTGATCATTTCAGACAAATTGCCATAGCCTTCACGGTTTTGAGCAAGGGCAATCAGATGCACATTATTTTCTGGTGCTTCTACATCTTCCAGTTTGAAGTGGGCACCGATGATGAGATGCAAGCCGGTATTTTTTGCTGCTGTATATGCTCTTGCCAAGCCAGCAAAGGAACACTCGTCGGTAATGGCCAGGGCGCGATAATCCAGCTTAATCGCACGTGCCACCAGTTCTTCTGAATGTGATGCTCCATGCAGAAAGCTGAAATTGCTCATGCAATATAATTCTGCATATTCTGGCAGGAAGGCACTCATGTTGATATATCCAAGGCTTGTATCCAAAACGGCTATCCAAAAATGCCGTGCAAGAACCACACAGGTTCTTCACTGTCGGGATCATTGGCACGCTCGCGATAAATCCAGTAACGCACATGGCGCTTATCGACAGCGATGTAGTAATCCCGGGTTTGTATTTGCTCCTGCCACCAGCCTGCTTCTATGCGCTCAGCCGGAGAAACGAGTTTGAGTTCTGAGCCGTAATAAGGGCGATGCTCGTGAATGTCCAGCGCCAGCGGTTGGGGCAATAACCAGTTAGGGCGCAAGGCATAGCCTGCCAAAGTAGATGGCGGGCAGGGCGGCGGAGCTTTCTTGATGACAGAAATCCAGTGATTGGCAATATCCGCCCTATGGTCTGCACGCGGTGCTGGCTGCAAGACATTGTCTTCACCCAGGCGGGCAACTAATAACTCAAGCAAACGCTTGTGCTCATTTGCTTGTCCACCCGGTTCAGGGAACAAGGTATAGCTTTGTGCTTCGCGCAAGATAGTTTGTTTTACTTCCAACAGCATACCGATGACAGCACTATGCAGCTTGAGCTGACTGAGTTTTTCTTTGAATAAACTCAGTAAATGCGATTCTTGCCAGCATGCTTGTGACAGTTGCAGATCAAACATGGTAGGTGGAATAGCCTGGCGGCCACGCTCATGCAATAACTCCATGTGTATATGTGTAACCGCCAGTTGCTGCGCAGCCAGCCATCCCAGCAACTGGGCCAGCAGGCTACGGGCAAAAATAACAAGTGATTCTGCAAGCTCTATACGGTCTGGCAATTCGATTTTGACTTTGAATTCTGGTGCTGCCAGATACCATTCATGTACTTCGGCCTGCTCACCATAAGCTTGATCCAGCTCCATGAGTAAAGCTTTGCCGCAACGCCTCTGCAAGCCAGGGCGTGGTAATTGACGTAAATCCCTGAGGCTATAACAGGCTATGCCCTGTAATAATTCAGTCAAAGGCTCAGCTGCAGTGAGTAATTTGACGGGTAGTTTGTCCAGGCGCTGGCTCAATCTTTGCAGTTTAAAGACATGCTGTCCTCTGGGTAATTTGCGCGATGCCTGCTTGGCCAATAACCATGCAGCCCTGGCAACGGGAGCAATGCCTGTGGTTGCTGTATAACCCAGTAAACGCATGCTTTCTTGCACGCGTTTACGCAAAGCACGTATGCCCCCAAACAGACTCAGGCTGGCACTGATATCAATCAATATGCAATCGTCTTCTGCCAGGCAGACTTGTGGGGAGTATTGCAGCAGCGCAGTTGCCACTGCCTGCAGTGCCAGTTTTTCTTTATTGTGATCACGCTGATAGTAATCAGCATCGGCACATAACATTTGCACACCACCCGCCCGCATATTCAAGCGTATACCAGCCTGATCGGCAGACGCAGACATTGACGTCACCCGGCCTTGATGAAGAATGACACTGACTTGCGTCTCTTGCTGAGCAAACAAGGGAGTGACAAAGACCTCAAGCTGGAGTAAAGGCAGGTGAACGGCTATCCACAGCGGTGGGCAAGTTGCCATAGTTTGTCGCAAGTTTTTCTTTGCCTGGATGAGCATAGGCATACAAATAAGGATGATCGGGCACATGTAATGTCAGTGGTGCATCGCGCTGGCTGCCACGGCGCTTGAGTATGCCCAACTCCAGGCCATATTGACTTGTTTGCACACTCAATCGTAAAGGGGCGGGAGAGGCTTGCTGTGCCGCCCGCATGTCACGCATCAAAAAAAATAAAGTCTCCGAGCTTTGTGCTGCCAGATGCAAACGACGCAAAGCTTCACTACGGATGCTGGATGTCCAGAATAACAGCGCACCACAACTGCTATTGCGCAGCACCTGTTCTGCCGCCCACAGGGCATCAACATGTTTGTGGCAGCGTATCCATATCAATTGAGATGCCTTTAAGTCTGCGCATGAAAAAGCCAATGCCTGCGGTATATAAGGCGGTGTCAGCAAAACAATAGGGTGCCCATCAAGTTGACTTAAGGCTGGTTTGAGCAAGCTGAGTTCAGCAGTGCCAATCTGCGGCAGCAAAATCTCGGTTAATTGCCCCTGTGGCCAACCATTGCCAGGCAGTTCATTATTGAGTTCAGCATAACCACTGGGCATATAAGCACCCTGACCACGCGCCAACTGCGATGCACGCCATAGTGAGGGGTGTATGCGTTCAGGGGAAAGTGAGGAAACGTGGGTCATATTACATACACTGATTAAATATACAGTATATGTAATATAGCGAAAGACTTCAAAGTTTATTTTATGTGCCAGTACTACGTGACTGGGATAAGAGAGTATAGGGAGATTGTATGGAGATGAGAAAACCACAGTGTTACATAATACTGATTGCGCATACAGTAGTTTGTGGTAAAGTTCGTTCCATGGATGAACGCATGGCTGTCTTGATGACCGTTCCTCTATCACATACCAACCGATATGGAGATTGAAATTATGGCAAACCTCGAACAGTCCTTTGATACACGCTTCAGCCTGCAATTCGCCCCAACATCATTTTTGATGCGTCTTGGTCGTCGCGAAATATTCGTCTGCCGCGACTTCAGGCAGCGCTCTTACTATGTCAATCCTATGCTGGATTGCAGTACAGGTATACAAGCTGGCCATCTGGAAATGCTGGTGTTCCGCAAGTGGCTGATTATTTTGTCCAAAGCAAACTGGTAAACAATTGATCATGCTTACTTAAGCTGATTATTAAATATCTTCCCGTATTGAGCGAGCAAGAGTTTGTAGCAAACATATACGTCATATTGTACGTATTGTTTGCTGCAAAGACCTGCTGTCATTGATGAGAGTCTTTAGATAATAGGCATTTAGGTATCTAGAATCTAATTGTAAGACTTAAGCCCGCAAGAATGGCCCGGGGCCTGGCCAGGTTTGATCGGTAATAGGTGCAGCCAGTGCCTCATCACATCCCTGGCTTGCACTCCAAGCCAGATAGCGACTGCAGCGCTGCGTATCCTCCAGTGTATGGACGTAGGTGATTTTGCCCCAGCGCATGCGCATTAATTGCATCACTACATTCTTGTAGGGGCCATCTGGCTGGTGCGGAACGATAAAATTCAGCACCGCATGGATACGGGTATCCCACGGCGGCCCGATAACGGCTACTTCTTTTACCTCAAATTGCAAGCCAGGGAACAAGCGGTATAAGCGCTCCCACCATAAAGCCATGGATGCCCGTGAATTACGCAAACCAGAAATCGGCGAATCTCCTTCAAAGCGATATGTAAAATCAGTAGCCAGGCTATCCAGCATCAGGCTGACATCGCCTGTGTTGATAGCAGCAAAGGTTTTACGAAGTTTGTTCTCAACGATATAAGCATACATGGGAAACTTTCACTGGCATAATGCAAGTAATATAAACAGGTAACTTGCATCAAGCAAGCTAAATTATGGAGCGCAGTTCCTTTTCTGATTTTTCCTGTTCAATAGCCCGCACACTGGAAGTCATTGGTGAGTGGTGGTCATTGCTGATCTTGCGTGATCTGTTTCTGGGGTTTGAGCGTTTTGACGATCTCCAACGCAATCTTGGCGTAGCATCCAACATTCTGACCACCCGGTTAAAAAAAATGATGGAGCATGGCATCGTCGAGCGACATACTGATGCGCAGGATAAACGTGTCTGGCGTTATAGCCTGACGCAGCAAGGGCGGGATTTGTATCCAGTATTACTGGCATTAACTGCCTGGGGAGATAAATGGCGCACAGCAGAAGGGCAACAACCCTTACTGGTACGTCATCAGCATTGTGGTCACATCACCACTGCTGTACCGGCATGCGCTGCTTGCAAAGAAGAACTGCAGCTTGAAGATATACGATTTGAGGCTGGGCCCGGTGGCAGGGAAAAGCCAGGAACAGCCTTAATGGGGCAAGTGCTGGTCCGACCAAAACAGGATAAGCCAAGTTGACAAAAATAGCTCTGTGTCAAACCAGTGCTGATCGTTTTGTTAGCCTAAGTATTCTGCACTGCATCCTCAGGCGGGATAAAATCTTTCGCCGTCCTATCCCCCTCGTTATGTTTTCTGTCGCCAGAAATTTCGAGAGCAATGCCTGCCGCAGCTTCAGCTGGCATACCATCTGTGCGGCGCAAATATTCGGCCTCACCGACGATATCATCCCTTTGCACTGCCAGGTCCTTGGCTTGCATGCTTTCACCAGGCAATTCAACTTTCAGTTCATCGATCAGCATAAGCAACGTCGCTGCGACTGGCAATGCCAACAGGGCACCACCAATGCCATACAAAGTGCCGCCAGCGATCAATGCAAATAAAACTATAGAAGAGGGCAAGCGCAATGCGCGTCCATAAACGACAGGGATCAATACCCGACTTTCAAACTCTTCATAGCACAACAACAGCACGCCCACCACGGTGGCGGCAACGCCACTAACAGCAAATGCAGCGAGCACAGCCGGTACCATGGTGAGGAAAATACCCACGAAAGGGAGCACATCCACAATTCCACCAAAAGCGGCAATCGCAATTGCATTTGGTACGCCACAGGCGGTAAGCAGAATAAACAGAAAAACCGTCATCATGACGCAGGTGAGAACTTGACCACGCACGTAACCACCAACGATGGTTTCAAGATTGAGCATGATACGCGCCAGTTTGATGTGATGCGCACGGGGTATCACGGCAAACAATGCGCCGCGCAAGCGATCGCGGTCTATCATAATGTACAAGGCGAGAAAAAATGCCCCGGCTCCATACGCAATGATTTCAAACAAACCTCTGGAAAAAGCCATGGCTTCACTACTATAAGACTTGAACAGTGCGGCGTATTGAATATGACGTAATCCATCCGCCAGAGAAGCAGTGAACGGATACTGGGCGAGAAATTTAATCAGATGACCGCGCAATTCAGGTTCTTGCTGGACAAGACTGGCGACCTGGGCAATGAATGGTGGTACGGTAAAAACCGCCAGACCGACCAAGACCACCATCAATACTGTAAATACAATCGCGATGCCGGCAAAGCGGCGAATATTGCGGCGTTCAAACCAGTCAACAGCCGGATTCAAAGTACCCACCAGCATCAGCGCAGTGATCAACACCAGAATGACAGGTACTAACTGAGAGAGTAGTGCAAAGCCCAGCACCACACCTACAATTGCCACGATAGTAGATCGAGCCAACTCTATGCGTATCGTTTTCTTCGGCTGAGAAGAAGGCGGTTTTTGTGCGGAATTTTCTGGGTATTGTCTCATTAGCGCTTATGTTCTCGGTCATCTCGCGCAAGTTCGGTGAACCTGCTTAAAGTTATACGGATAAAAGTCATGCACATCATGCCCGCCTTTCCTGGCAGCATCTGTGCGTTATCCCGCATCCAGTTCCAACTGACAACACCTGACAACACTATAAACAACACGAACAGGCTACTATCTGGATTGGTAAGTACGGGGGAGCCTGCACATTAGCGCAGTCTGGCTTGTCATTTTAAAAATGAACAAGCCAGTTTGACCTGCATCAATCAAGCACCTGTCATGGCAGCAGGGCAGCCGTGCCAACTGGAATTGGCAGGGATATATTCGCCCTTCATCACCAGTGTCATTGCACCAAGGCTGGCCCCATCTGCCACCACGGCACTATATAAAACCGAGCTGCGCGGGCCCATGTAAACACGCTCACCGATACTGACATGGTCAATTTTCATGATCCTGTCTTCAAACAAATGTGTTTGTGGGCAGGCCAAAGCATTGATTTCGCTATAGTCACCTATGCTCACGCAGTCAAACTCGGTAATGTCAGTGGTGTCCATGTACACGCCTCGTCCAATTTTGCAGCCCAACAAGTTGAATACCAAAGGCAACCAGGGTGTACCACGCAAGTAACGCATGAAATTTGGTACGGCAATACCTTCATACAGATTGGTGATTCCTTCTGATATCCAGACAAAAGGTGTCCACATAGGCACGCTGCTTTTCTTGTAGCGGAAAATCAGTATCCATTTCAATACCAGCACAAAGGCAAAACTGCCTATCCCATATAGCAGGCCGGCAACCACCAGGTAATACACAACCTCACTCCAGCGATCGTCTCCGGCCAAAGGCATCAAATCCAGAACGATGGTATAGCCAACAGCGATCACCATTGCATGCGGCGCAATGATGCGGAAAGCCTCAATCAAACCACGTCCCAGACGGCGAATAAGAGACGGCCGGAAAGTCAGGTTCTCAGGGAATCCTTTGGTTACCTCACGGGCAGGCAAATGGATAGCTGGCGAACCCAGCCAGGTATCACCCTCACGCATTTGTTCATTATCTGGCGCACTGGAATGTACGCCTATCAATACATTCTCAGGCAAGATCGTGCCATCAGGCACGTATGCGCCATTCCCCACAAAACTGCGGCGAGAAATCACGGTTGGATGCATGCTCATCCAGCCACAATCAATTTGCTCATCACCCAGCAACACTGCATCAGCGATAAAGGTTTCATCACCTAGAGTCAGCATGTCTGGCACGACACCCAAAGCGGTAGAAATTTCAGCGCCACGCCCGACTTTGGCACCCAGCAAGCGATACCAGAAGGGTGCATATACCGTTGCGTATACTCCGTGCAGAACATTCAGGCTGGATTCCTGGATCTGATTGACCAGCCATTTGCCGCAATAAGTATTGCCATGAACCGGATATTGCCCCTCCTTCAAGGTCGGCAAAATACTCCAGCGTATGCCCGCAGAGAGCAAGGCCGTACAGACAATCAATACCGCAGTGGCAGGGAAAGCCAGCAAGAAATATTTCATGAGCTGGAAAATCACGGAATTACTTTGCAGACCGGGGAAAAGCTCAGAATTATCAAACCAGTCTATTGTCACAAAGCTGGGGAAGACCGGCATGAAAAACAGGGCGCTGATCAACAGCGAACCAAATACAAAAAACACAGTTTCACCAACCAGGCGCAAACGAGAAGCCTGTGGCCGGGGTGGAAAAATCGAGGCATCAAATGCGCCCACATCTCTTGCCGGAGAACCCTTCCAGATTCGGGATTTTGGTATACGCTGCCCTTCACTTAAAGCAGATTGCCCTTCAAGATGACCACCAGCTTCAATATGTACATTACCTTCCAGCACAGCATACGAACCGGCATAGGCATCGTCTTCCAGCGTAATTGTCCCCAGAATTAACTCGCCATGCTGCACTCTGGCATTTTCAAAATTGCTGGCATTACCTATGCTGCAACGGTCACCGATGCGTAGCAAATCAGGCACCCGCAAAGTCATGGAGCCTATCACGACGTCAGACCCTACTTTTGCACCCAGTGCACGCAACCACCAATTGTATAAGGAGGAGCCGCTCAACATGTAAGTAGGCGCAGCTTCTACCAGTCTGTCAGCCAGCCACCAGCGATAATAGGTCAAACCCCACAAGGGGTAGCGTCCGGCCTTCAGCCGCCCGGCAATGACCCATTTTCCGAGAATGGCAACGGCAAATTCAGCCAGTGTCAACAACAAGAAAACACCAACAGACAAGAACACAGCTCTGGCAATGGAGTCTTCAGGGTCGCCCGTAAAGAAGTGATAGGCAAAAAATGGTGCCAACCATTGCACCATGCGCATGGCCACTAACCAGGGTATCGCTGCTGCTTGCCCTATGCCGCAAAGCCAGCGCTTCCATTCAGGTGCAGTGGTCCATTGTTGCTTGCTTGATGCTGCTGATGCATCCTGCGTTACACCAGTGGATTCCAGTACTTGCAGCATCCTGGCAATCACCCTGTGTGTATAAATGTCGCTTATTCTGAAATACGCAAAACGTGGGTGTTTGCGCAAAATCGACACCAGTTTTGCTGCCATCAAAGAATGGCCGCCCAGATCAATAAAAAAATCAGATCCACGTTGTATCGCCTGCCCAGGAAACAGACTGGCCAAGGCCTCAAACAGCACGGCCTCAGTTTCATTTTCCGGCGTATCTGACGCATCGTTTGCAGCCTGCTTTGCCAGAGTCAGCTTTTTGAGCGTATTGCGGTCAATTTTGCCCGAGGTCAGCCTGGGCATTTCAGGCAGGTATTCAAAGCGGGCAGGCACCATATAAATAGGCAAGACCCTGCTTAACTCGGTGCGCAAGACAACCGCATGCTGCGCAAACACGCTGGCATCAGTATCGGCGGGAAGCTGATCATTGACGATGAAAGCCACGATCTGATCAATGTCTTCATCTTTACGCAAGACAACAGCAACCGCACCCACGCCAGCTTGTTTGGCCAAAACAGATTCAATTTCGCCCAGCTCAACCCTGAATCCACGGATTTTTACCTGATCATCAGCCCGCCCCAGGCACTGCACACTGCCATCTGGGTTAAAACAGGCCAGATCACCTGTGCGATACAATCTGGCCTCATGCGCATTCCTGGCCCAAGGATTGGCAAGGAATTTTTCAGCCGTCAGATCTGGGCGCCCAAGATAACCAATCGCCACACCGGGACCAGAAATACAAAGCTCCCCGGTTTCGCCCGCAGGCAAAAGACGCAAACCGTTTTCAACATCGGTAGCAATGACAAGTAAAGAATAATTAGGTAAAGGCTTGCCTATGTTCACAGCCCGTTCCGGCTGCAATTGCGCCAGGCTGGCAGAAACGCTGGCTTCAGTAGGCCCATAAGTGTTGAACATCTGCCGTCCAGGGCGCGACCAACGCTTGACCAACACCTCGGGACACATCTCACCACCAAGATTGATCAAGCGCAGACTGTCAACCTCATGGCTGAATAAAGCGAGGAGGGTGGGGACCGCGTGTAAAACACTGATGTGGTTTTCATTCAAGGCCAGCGGCAGGGCATCTGGATCAGCCGTAATTTCTTTTGGCGCCAGCCACAAGGTCGCACCAACCAGGTAACTGATCCAGATTTCTTCAAATGACATATCAAATGCCAATGAAAATCCCTGATACACACGGTCATCATGCCGTATGCCCAGCACATGGTTTTCACTACGCAAAAAATGACATATGCTGGCCTGATTTACCAATATGCCCTTGGGCTTGCCGGTCGATCCTGAGGTATAAATCACATAAGCCGGGTCGCTGCCTTTGACGGCTCCACGCTTTAAGATGGTGTGCCCAATATCGACCAATGCATCTTCAGCTAGCCATTTCTGGCAGTCCAGCGCAGTCAGTTGCGCTTCAAAAGCCTGGCAGCTCAATATGCCAAAAGCATTTGCATCATTAAGGCAAACAGCAATCCTGTCTATCGGAGTATCTGCGTCAAACGACAGCCAGGCAGCGCCAGTTTTGGCAATGGCCACCTGCATGATCAACAAATGTATGCCTCGTGGCAGCCACAAGCCAACAATATGCCCGGGCCGCACACCGGCAGCGATCAGAACAGAGGCAACACGATCTGCATCAGCATTCAATTGCCCATAACTGACAGACAGTTCACCTGAGATTAATGCGGTCTTGTCGGGGAAAGCGGCCGCGCTTGCCTCCAGCAAATCAGCCAGCACTTCCTCTCGTAAAAAATCGTGCCTTTCCTCACCGTACAAAATTTCTAGGTTTATTATTGTATTTGTGCTGCTAAACGATTGCATAAAAAATCTGAAAGAGAAAGGTCACTTAATATAGGCTAAATTTTGGCGCCAAAAGCCAAATACTTTCTCATGTTGAGAAATCACAACTAAAGTGCCAGTTTACCATTTTGATAAATCCATCTTTGGGAAATATGCGTAACGAATTATTTTGTTTCAATTGTTTGCCCCAAGCCAGTCAGTTGTTTAAATTCTTGTACAATCTGCAATTTACTTGCCAGTTGTCAAAATGGTGATCGCCATGATGGCGACCCCAAAGCCAATACTGTTGAAGTGGAGCGCCGTTCGGATATCACGATCACAGATCGGCAGGTATCGGTCAGAAGCCGTCATTTTTCCGTATTTAAATACCTCAACCATGAGAAGCATAATGAAGCACAGCAAAGGATTTAATACCATGCACTATATGTGTAGATATTTTGTTGTCGCCTTGTTGGGTGCAGCAACGTTATCTGCCTGCGATGCCCATGTCAAAGCGGGGTATTTCGATAAGGACAAGGCCCAAGCATTAGCCAGTGTTGATAAATTTCGCACACTCTATGAAAAACAGGACTACTCACGGCTTTATGATATGGGCTCTCCCGTGATGAAGGGTTCAGTGCAGAAGGAACAATTCCTTACAGCAGTCCAGGCCTCGTTTGCCAAATATGGTAAATACAAGTCGTCCGTTCTCGTCGGGTCATCCTGTTTTCCTAACGAAGTCCGGTTGGTGTACGACGCCGAGTACGAGAATATGAAAGTGAGAGAATTAATGGTCTGGTCTGTGCCGAACAATGATGCCGAGTTGGTGATGTACCAGATTTCTCCAGGTCAAGGTGAATTCCAGAAAGAGTCCCAAGTCGGTTGTCCTACACCTTGACGAGTGGTGCGTCTCTTGCGTTGATAGCCGTTTCTCACACTTGCCGCCGTTTGACGTACTGAAAAGACCAAATCCGTTCATCTTGCAAGGGCAAATTTCGACTGATTTACAGCCGTTTGCAGCATCTTTTGCCATCTGCGTAAAAGCCTTCTTAATTTCGCATAATTTATATTATGTAAAATAGCCTCCAAATTGAAGGCATGGATTTTGTCAAAAATTAGATCGGCAATAAGGACAATCTTTACCCCGCTTACATTTCAAACGGCAACAAGCTAAGTAATCTAAAATCTCCCTTTTTGGAACGCCTGACATCATCAGGCGTTTTTTTTCGACCTCAATTCTTCGATAGGCTTTGCGGCGCGGCGCATCGCCAAAACGCCAGGAGCGCGTGTTTCGTATCGTCCAATAATGCCTTTTAATAATTTCAAAAATTTGTTGTTTTTCGGCTACGGATAAAGGCTCAAACGGGAAAAGCTCTAACTGCACGTCGTTGTATCAGGGGCAAGTAATTTGCAGATGATGCAAGATATCAAAGGCTGAGTTTGGCTTGCATGGCGCACAGTCGGCCATCAGTTGGCGTACATCAAACTGCGGACTTGGCCAACCATGATAGGCCAACCACCACAGCATTCATGGGGTCTAAAGCGACCCCATACCCTGCAACTTTAGAGAAAGTTCCCGCGTGACGAAATGCTGCCTGTGATAAACGTGTATGAATCAAAGTCGCATCGTTCGTACTTCTGCCCAGCAAAATAGATAGCGGCATTTTCTTCATTCATGCGCCAGCGTGTCCGCACCATTTTCTTTTTACCTGGCACTACGTAGTACCAAAAGTAAATAGTCTGCTCGTCGCCTTCCTTGTATTTGTCTGTATGCTGCATGATATCAACCACTGTATAGATAAGCAGTGCAAATCTTGGACAAAAATCTGGACAGATGCAAGTTGTATGCATGTACAGCCACCACAGCAATCACGGGGCCTAAAGCGACCCCATACCCTGCAACTCTGGTGTAAAACCCTCCTTTAATGCAAAAGTGACAACATATAAATAAGATTGTATTATCTGACAACTTTCTCAAATAACACACTTAAGGTATGCGATGCAGCTTAAAGACAAGTTTAGATATTTAGTGATTTTTTCATATGTCACTGGAATGATTGGTCTGTTTTACGACTTCATTTTCTCTAGCAATTTGCCGCCTGCAATTCATGCAGCTATTAGCGAAAATATCTTAAACACAGGCTCCAACCCAATTTTCGATATTGGAACCTTGTTAATAGGATTAACCGTATCTCTGGCGACCACAATAGGAATGTGCAATTTCCGACAATGGTCAAGAAGACTTTGCCTGTATATGGTGCCAGTAGGAGTATTTTTTTCAGTTTTAGCAGAGCCGATAGTCCTATCAGGAATTGGTCATTCCTTTATTTATCTGGCTTACATGACATCAGGTGCAAGCATAGCAATTGCATACTTTGAGCCAACGATAAACAACCAATTCATAAGCGCAAAAACGGTCTTTTAATAAGCGCAAAAACCTCAAAGCGCCACGGTTACTCTTGCGTCCAAAAACGACAGCAATAAATGATGGTGACTTAAAGATGTTGGAAATGATAAGCTGATTATCACTAAAACTGATAAATAACAGGGTGTTGTGATGAACGATGACTTTGAAACCGTTTCGCCAGTTATCCGATTTGGGTGTGCAATATTAGTATTTCTATTTTTTTCAACGCCAATGATTGAGATGCTGTCACCTAAAAATGACGACATTACTGGGGTGGGATACTATGTTTTTTCAGTCTCCTTTTTTTTAATTGGAGTAGCGTCCGCCCTCGCAATCCTACGAAAGAAGGTTGTCCGTAAAATAAAGCGAAAAGTTAGCGCGACAACATTAAAGGAAAACAACAATCCAGAGGGAGCAAATATAGAAGCGGCAACTTCCAGCCCCAATCAATTCGATACAATCATCAATAAACTGACGGAAAAACTTTGGGTCAGATATTTGGCAGGCACTGCTTTATTTTTTGCAAGCGAGGAATTGCTAGTCTCATACTTATCCCTTCAATCAACCACGCCGTCCGAGAATCTTATCTATTGTTTCAGTATATTAATGCTTTTTTGCGGCGGGCTAGTTTGCATGAAAGAGCTCATAGCATATCTGATTGAGCTTGCCCGCATAAAACGTATCCCTTACTGAGGGTTTAAAATTCAGTTAAGGAGAGAAGCATGTCACAAAACAAACGAGCACGCTATTCGCAGGAATTCAAGATTGAGGCGGTCAGGTTGGTGC